>NZ_JBEPIJ010000003.1:0-261642 GCF_040327995.1 Sinimarinibacterium thermocellulolyticum
ACCCCGAGCTCGTCGGCGAGCGGGCGCATCCGAAGACCTGCGGCGAGCTGCGCGCGAGCTGGGAGAAGGGCCGGGTGCTGATGGAAGGCCACGGCGCGCAAGGTGCAGGCAACTTCTTCGGCGGTGCCGATACCGTCGGCCAGTTCTCGATCAGTGCGGATCAGTACAACGGCCTGTGGCGGCTCTGGGGTCTGTCCGAGCGCCCGGACAACTTCGACGAGCTGATGGCCGAGCGTTACGGACTGCCGAAGACGCAGCGCCGCAATCCCTATCCGCTGCCGGGCGAGGATCCGAACGCGACCAACGGGGGCAGCGGCCAGCTTTCGGCCTTCTTCACCCAGATCCGCACGCCCGATGGCGGCTGGACCGGCGAGATCGGCCTGACCTGCCATGGCTGTCACAGCAGCCACATCGGCGATCCGGCCGACGGCAGCGGACCGGGCTTGCTGTACGGCCTGGGCAATGCGCTCGCGGATACCGGTCTGACCGGTCGCGACCTCGGTCTTGCCGGCTACTCGCCGATCGCCGTGTTCAGCCTGTTCGGCACCAGCCGCGGTACCAACAACGCGAGCGACGTCAACCTGTTCTTCCTGCTGAGTCAGGACGACGGCGTGCGCCTGGACGCGTATACGCTCGGCGTGCTGCTGTCCGGCATGACCGGGTCCGGCGATACGCCGCAGTGGTGGAACCTCGGCAGCCGGGTGCTCAAGTTCCAGGACGGCTTCTTCGCCGCGGATGCAAGCCGCGTCGACCTGATCTTCTACAACCCGCTCGGCGACGCCAATCGCAACGCCTGGATACGCGAGCACGCACCGGCCGCGAACGACTGGATTCTGTCGCTCAAGGCGCCGGAGTATCCGCTGCCGATCGACACCGCGCTCGCCGAGCAGGGCGCGATCCTGTTCCACAGCAAGGATCTGTGGGCCGAGGGCCTCGACAACCCGGCGCCGCGTCCGGCCGGCGGCAATGGATCATGCGCAAGCTGTCACGGCGCCTACTCGCCGCGCTACATCAATGATCCGAACTTCCTCGCCGATCCCACGCTCGAAGGTGTGGCCAGCTACGTCGTGCCGCTGTCGGTGATCCGCACCGACAGCGCGCGCGTCGATACCAACAACGAGGCGGTCAATCAGTACGGTTCGACCAGCTTCCTCGGTTACTCGGAAACCGTCGGCACCGCGCAGGATTGCGGGCCGCAGCAGCGTGCCGAGATCCGCGGCGAGCGCGAGTTCGGCTATCTGGCGCCGCCGTTGTACGGCGTCTGGGCGAGCGCGCCGTATCTGCACAACGGCTCGATACCGGACTTGTGGTCGCTGCTCAAGCCGGATGAACGCCCGGCGCTGTGGCGGCGCGTGTCGACGCCCGCGCGTGCCGATCAGCAGGGCCGGGTCGTCATGGGCTTCGACACACATTTGCTGCGCGCCTACGACCCCGAGCGCGGCGGCTGGCGCTACGAGACCCTGAGCTGCGGCACCGGCACGCTGCCGTTCATCGACTGCGATCCGCTCGGCGGCGACAGCGATCCGCTGGTGCAGCAGTTTTTGGCGGCGCTCTACGGCAACGTCCTGGTCGCCTGGAACATCGGCAACCTGCCGGTGCTGACGCAGTGGACGCCGCAACAGATCGAGAACCGCAAGATCTATAACACGCATCTGTTCAGTCAGGGCAACGAAGGCCACGACTTCACCGCCGTGCTCACCGACGCCGAACGGCGCGCGCTGATCGAGTATATGAAGACGCTCTAGATGACGACCAATCCACCCGTCAGCGCGGGTCACGCGCGCGCCCGTCGCCTACCGCGACAGCCGCAGCCCAGCGACCGCCTGCTCGCCGTCGGCGCCGCGATCATGCAGGACTTGTACGAACGCGGCACCGCGTCACCCGAAACGACGGCGGCGCGCTTGGCGATGCCGGGTGAGGCATTGCTGAGCTATCTGCGCTCGCAGAAGCTGCGCTTCGCCGGCGCAACCAGGGATGTGCGCCTGATCCGCGCCTTCGCCCAGCTCGGCGTCGGCGGTGCCGATGCCGAGCGACTCGCCCTCGAACTTGGTTATCGCAACGCCGAGTCGCTGCTGCGCGCCCTTCAGCGGCGCTTCGGTTGTCTGCCATCGAGGGCCAGCGGGGCGCCGCGGGCAGCCGAGCGCGCCGCACGACGCATCCGCCACTGGCGTGATCGAGCCGGCGTCGTTACCGCGAACGAGCTGCAGGCAGCGTTCGATGCACTCGATACGGTGCCGCGCGAGGCACTGATCGGCGCCTGGCGCGGCGGCGGCTTCGATACCGGGCATCCGGTGCTGCGCCAGTTGCACCGGTTGCGCTGGGTGGGCAAGACCTTCCACAGCATCGACAAGGTCGATCCGCTGATCTGCCGCGCAGGCGACGGCAGCCACTATGCCGACGACAAGACCATGGGCGGCGGCGCGAGCCTGCAGATGATCGAGTACCGCGGCAAGGTCTCCGCGGCGATGGTCTACGACGCGCGGCCGGTGATCGATCACTTCCGCCGCGTCGACGAGGCGACGCTGCTCGGCGTGATGACCGGCCGCAACACGCTGTACCAGGGGCAGCCGTTCTACTTCTACCTGGAACGCGACCGCGCTTAAAGGGGCTTTTCTTGAACGCAATGAATACGCAGCGCCGGTTGCGACGCGTGGCGGCTGCTGCGCTGATTCTGGTTGGCGCGGATGCCTCCGCACTCAGCTTCGAATTCGGCGACTTAGACGGCTCGCCGGTCGAGGGGGTGCTCAACACGACGATGACGCTTGGCGCGGCAATGCGCATGCAGGACCGCAGCCGGTCGCTGGTCGGCAAGGTGAACCTCGATCCCGACGCCTGCGGCCGGCTTGCGGACGGCACGCTGTTCTACCAGAGCTGCCAGGGCCTGTTCCGCACGCAGACGCATCCCGCGCAGAAGCTGGTCGCCGCGCCCGGCCAGTTCACGATGAACGCCGACGACGGCAACCTCAACTACGACTGCCACGATCTCACGCAGGCGCCGTTCAAGATCACGCAGGACCTGACGCTCACCTGGGGCAGTTACGGCTTCTTCGCCAAGGGCCTGTACTTCTACGACTTCGTCAACGAAGACTTCATCGAGTACCACCCCAACCGGATCACGCCGGAGAACCTGCTCGAAGTCGGCAATGTCTCCACCGTCGGCACCGAGCTGGTGCCGCTGCCGCTGCCGGTGCTCGGCGTGCGCAATGACTCGCGCGCCTGTCCGCCGCAGCGGCGTCCGGGCGCCGGCCCCTGCGGTCTGGTCTACGGCCGCGGCGGCGTCGTGCGCAGCCGTCGCGACGATCCGGCGACGCTCGAACAGATCGGCAGCGATCTGCAACTGCTCGACCTGTACTTCTACGGCAGCCTGCCGCTGCCGGGCGAGCGCGAGCTGGCGTTCAAGATCGGCCGCCAGGCGATCAACTGGGGCGAGTCGACCTATCTGGCCTTCGACTCGATCAACACCGTCAACCCGATCAACGCCAACAACTTCCTCCGCGTCGGCTCGCAGGTGGAGGAAGTGTTCCAGCCGGTGGGCATGGTGTCGCTGTCGAGCTCGCCGTTCTACAACGCGACGATGGAAGTGTTCTACCAGTTCGAGTGGCTGCCGACCGAGGCGCCGCCGCCGGGTTCGTATCTGTCGTTTCTCGACATCGGCACCGACAACGCCGTCAATCACGTCAACCTGAGCTTCGCCTACGCCGCCGAGGACCCGGACGGCGTCGGTCTGCTGCTCGACAACCCGCTGTCCGGCGTCACCAACACCGCGGCGACCGCCCAGCGTCTGCCGGATCGCGAGCCGAGGGACGGCGGCCAGTACGGCGTGTCGCTGCGCTACTACGCCGAGGAGCTCAACAACGGCACCGAGTTCGGCTTCTACTACACGCACACGCATTCGCGGAACCCCTACGTGAGCATGTATGCGGTCGCCGAGGGCTGCGGCAAGCAGGCGACCAACACCGTCGCGTTCATGCTCGCGTGCATCGACGTGCCGCTGTTCCACGCACTACTGCGCGGCACCAACGATCCGCTCGGTGCCAGCGACGATGCGGTGAACTTCGACGCGCTGAAGATCCAGGTCGAATATCCCGAGAACATCGACATGTTCGGCATGAGCTTCAACACCACTGCCGGGCCGCTCTCGCTGCAGGGCGAGATCGCCTTTCGGCCCGATATGCCGATGCAGGTCGATGTCGAGGATCTGGCCTTTGCCGACTTTGGACCGACGCTGACCAACTGCCATCTGCCCGAAGCCGGCTGTGCCGGCAGCGGCAGCGTGACCGGCATCGTCACCGGCCTCTTGCCCCAGCCGCTGGAGAACGCGCTCGCCGGTCTGGTTGGCGCGCTGGCGCAGGCCGGGCTGCCGCTCGACCAGCTCGGCGGCATCGGCACCTTCGCCGATCCAGCCGCCTGCGCGCAGCTTGCCGGGGGTATCGTGCGCGTGCCCGGCACCAACACCTGCCTCTACCCGAGCAGCGATTTCGTCGTCGACGCCGACGGCACGCCCGGCCCATTTCGCGATTCCTTCGATCTGATCGTCGGTCACGCGGTCGGCTCGGGCCGCTCGTTTCCGTCATTCGTCGTGCCGTATCGCGGCGAGGTCATCGGCACCAATCCGGGGGGCGGCTACATCCGCGGTTGGGAATACTTCGACAGCTTCCAGTTCAACTTCGGCGGCACCTACGTCGCCGGTGCCACCGAGAATCCGATCGGCGCCGACCAGGTGATCCTGATCTTCGAGACCGGCGCCACCTGGGTGCCGGATCTGCCACCGCTCGACGTGCTGCAGCTCGAAGCGCCGGGCACCTACCTGCATGCGAGCGCCGGCGCCGACGGCTCGGGTGCCGACCGCTCGCGCCAGGCCTGCTCGACCAACCAGGCCTGCAGCTACGGCGTCGACGGTCTGCGCTTCAATCCGCACCAGCAGGATCTCGGCGGCTTTCCGGACAAACTCTCGTACGGGTATGTGCTGATCTCGCAGATCAGCTACGAGTCGGTGCTGTCCGGCATCAGCGTGCGCCCGTTCCTGTTCTGGAAGCACGATGTCGAGGGCACCGCGCCGGGACTGGCCGGCAACTTCGTCGCCGGGCGCAAGCAGGCGAGCATCCTGGTCGAGACGCGCTACAAGTACGCGTTGTCGTTGAGCCTGGGCTACACCTGGTTCACCGGCGGCGGCGACTACAACCTGAACCGCGACCGCGACTTCGCGCAAGCCTTCATCAAGTACCAATTCTGATGCCGCACTTCCAGACCCGCGACGGCGCCCGCCTGCACTATCTCGACGTCGGTCGCGGCCGGCCGGTGGTCATGCTGCATGCCTTCGGCATGCGCTCGGCGATGTGGCTGCCGTCGGTGCTGCCGTTCGCGCACAAGCACCGCTTCGTGATGCTCGACTTTCGCGGCTTCGGCGGCTCGCATCGCCAGCGCCTCGCTCACGGTGACGTGCTGCGCCAGAACGCCGACGACGTGCACGACCTGCTCGAACAACTGCGGCTGCGCGACGCACGCCTGGTCGGCTTCTCGATCGGCGCTGCCACGGCCCTCGAGTACCAGCGCCGTTACGGCTTCGATCGCTTCGTGCGCTACCTGCATGTCGACCAGACGCCGTGCATCGCCAACAAACCGGACTGGCACTGGCGTCTGATGGGTGCGCGCAACGCCGAGGCCTTCGAGTCAGCGCGCCAGATGCTCGATGCCTTCGACGGCGTCGACGTGGAGCGTCCATTCCGCGCGCTGCCGCTGGCGCTGCGACAGACCTACTGGCGCTGGTTCGGCGGCTTCTTCCGCGCCTGCTTCAGCATTCCCTGGTGGCGCTGGGGCCTGCAGGCGCTCGGTGATCGTCGCGCCGGCAGGCTTTTGGTGCGCGGTGATGCCTGGCCGGTGTATCTCGATGCGATCCGCTCGTTCATCGAGCGCGACTACGACTTCCGCGATTCACTGCGCCGCGTGCGCATCCCGTTCTGGGCGATTCTCGGCCGCAATTCGCCGATCTTCCCGCCGGAAGGACAGCGCCGCATCGCCTGCTACGTACCCGATACACGCATCATCGAGTTCCGCGGCTGCGGTCACGTGATTCCCGCCGAGGCGCCGGCGCGCTGGGTGCACACCCTGCGCCGGTATCTGGCGGCGGAGACCTGAAATGAGCGCACACAAGCTCTCGGTACTCGACGCCTCCTGGCTGTTCCTCGAACGGCGCAACACGCCGATGCACATCGGCGGCCTGAGCCTGTATCGCCTGCCCGACGGCGAATCGCCGGCGTTCGTACGCGAGGTGTTCGATCGTCACCGCAAGGCCGGCACGCTGCGCGCACCCTTCGACCGCAAGCGCGCCTGGCCACGCCTCGCCGCCGGCTTTCCGAGCCTGGTCGAGGACGACGACCTCGACCTCGACCTCGACTATCACATCCGTCACTCGGCGCTGCCGGCCGGTGGCAGCTACCGCGACCTGTTCGTGCTGGTCTCCCGTCTGCACAGCACGCCGATGGACCGGCAACGCCCGCTGTGGGAGTTCCACGTCATCGAGGGTCTGCCCAAGCGCCAGTACGCGACCTACATGAAGGTGCATCACTGTCTCGCCGACGGCAGCGCCGGCGTGCGCATGATGCACGCGAGCCTGAGCAAGGACCCGAGCGCGCGCGACATGCCGGCGATGTGGTCGCAGGCCGCCGACCAGATCGGCAGGATCGGTCGCGAGCACGTGCCGCGTCTGCCGCCGCCTTTGCGTGCACGGATCGCCACGCAGATGCGCACCGCGCCGCAGCTCGCGCGCGTCGCCGCCCAGATGCTGCGCGTGGCGACCGGCCGCCAGCGCTCGCCGCTGCGTACGCCGTGGCAGGCGCCGCCGTCGATCCTCAATGGCAAGCTCTCGACCGCGCGCCGCGTGGTCTGCCAGTCGTGGCCGCAGCAGCGCATCCAGTCGCTGGCAAGCAGTCTCGGCCTGACCTTCAACGACGTGGTGCTGGCGATGTGCGGTGGCGCGCTGCGCGCCTATCTCAAGTCGCACGGCGCGCTGCGGGCGCAGCCGCTGATCTGCGGCGTGCCGGTGGCGATCGAGAGCGACCACGATCACGGCTACGGCAACGCGATCTCGATGGTGTTCGCGAACCTCGGCACGCATCTGGCCGACCCGGCTGCGCGGCTCGATGCCGTGCGCGACTCGGTGCGCGCCGGCAAACAACTGCTGTCGTCGCTGAGCCGTGAAAGCCTGCTCGGCTACACCATGCTGGTGACCACACCGCTGGCGATCGGCCAGATCGCCGGCGTCGCCTCGCTCGTGCCGCCCGCGTTCAACCTGATCATCTCCAACGTGCCCGGTCCGAAGGATCCGCTGTACTGGAACGGCGCGCTGCTCGAACACGTCTATCCGGTCTCGCTGCTGCCGGACGGGCAAGCCCTGAACATCACCTGCCTGAGCTATGCCGGCAGCGTCGACTTCTCGATCACCGCGTGCCGGCGCAGCCTGCTGCAGGTCCAGCGCCTGATCGACCATCTCGAAGACGCACTCGTCGATCTGGAGCGTCTGGTGGCGCCGAGCGCGGCCGGCGCGCGCAAGTCGCGCAAGCGTCCCAACGTCCGGAGAGTCAAATGAGTGCCGCCGTTCCGCCCCTGCCGTCCACCGTGCGCCCGTTGCTGCCGCGCACGCTGTTCAAGCCCGAGCACGAGGATTTCCGCCGCAGCGTGCGGCGCTTCATCGCCGAGGAGATTTCGCCGCACCACGAGCGCTGGGAAGCACAGCAGCACGTCGATCGTGCGCTGTGGAACAAGTCCGGCGAGATGGGCCTGCTGGCGCTGACGATCCCCGAGGAATACGGCGGCATCGGTGCTGACCGGCTCTACAGCGTCGTCTACCTCGAAGAGCTGCTGGCGGCCGGCGCCTCCGGCATCGGCTGGCCTGTGCATTCGGACATCGTCGCCCCCTACGTGCTCAATCACGGGACCGAAGCGCAGAAGCGGCACTGGCTGCCGAAGCTGGTGTCCGGGGAAGCCGTCGGCGCGATCGCGATGACCGAGCCCGGCACCGGCTCCGATCTGCAGGGCATGAAGATGCGCGCCGTCGAGGACGGCGACGAGCTGGTGCTGAGCGGTTCCAAGACCTTCATCACCAACGGCTATCTGTGCGACATGGTCATCGTCGCGGCGAAGACCGGCGACGGCGAGGGCGCAAAGAACGTGAGCCTGGTCATCGTCGAGGCGGATCGGCCGGGCTTTTCCAAGGCCAAGCCGCTGAAGAAGGTCGGCATGAAGGCACAAGACACCTGCGAGCTGCATTTCAACGACGTGCGCGTTCCGCGCAGCAACGTACTCGGCGGCGAGGCGGCGATCGGCCAGGGTTTCATCATGCTGATGAGGGAGCTGGCCTGGGAGCGCATGATCATCGCCGTGATGTGCGTCGCCGGCGCGCGCACGGCCTTCGAGCACACCGTCGAGTACACCAAGAGCCGCAAGGCCTTCGGCCAGCCGGTCGCGAGCTTCCAGAACTCGCGCTTCAAGCTCGCCGAGATGCGCACCGAGATCGAGCTGGGCCAGACCTATGTCGATCGCTGCCTCGAACTGGTGCTGGAAAAGCAGCTCACGCCCGAGGCCGCGGCGGCGGCCAAGTACTGGTGCTCGGACATGATGAACCGCGTCATCGACGAATGCGTGCAGCTGCACGGCGGCTACGGCTACATGTGGGAATGCCCGGTGGCCCGCGCCTGGGCCGACGCGCGCGTAATGCGCATCTTCGGCGGCACCAACGAGATCATGAAGGAATTGATCTCGCGTTCGCTGTGAGCGCAAGCGTCCGGCCATGAGCAAGAAGCGCGACCCCGCAACCGCATTGATCACCGGCGCCAGCGCCGGCATCGGCGCCGCTCTCGCGCGCGAGTTCGCGGCGCACGGGCACTCGTTGCTGCTGGTCGCGCGCTCCAAGCCGCGGCTTGAAGCGCTGGCCGAAGAGATCGAGCGCGATCACGGCGTGCGCTGCGACATCTGCAGTACCGATCTGCACGAGGCGAACGCGCCGCAGCGGCTGTTCGACCACGCGCAGGCCGCAGGCATCGAGGTCGGCGTGCTGGTCAACAATGCCGGCACGTTGCTCGAAGGCGCCTTCGCCGAACTGCCGCTGGCCGACCAGCTCGGTCTACTGCAACTGAACCTGTCCGCGCCGCTCGCGCTGATGCACCTGTTCGTGCAGCGCATGCGGGCGCGGCGCAGCGGGCGCATTCTCAACATCGTTTCGACCTCGGCCTTCAATCCGGTACCCTCGCTCGCGGTGTATGCCGCGAGCAAGGCCGCGTTGCTGTCGCTGAGCGAGGCGCTGGCGCTGGAACTGCGCGGCAGCGGCGTGTCGGTCACGGCCGTGTGCCCCGGCTTCACCGATACGGCGATGATTGAGCGCGACGGCGGCGGCTCGATGCGCCTGCCGCTGATTCCGAACCTGACACCCGAACGGGTGGCGCGCGAGGCCTACCGCGCGGGCATGGCAGGCCGGCCGCTCGTGATCAACGGACTGGGCAACCGCCTGTCCGTCGAGGGGCTGCGGCACACGCCGCTGGCCCTGCGCCGCGAGCTGATTGCGGCGGTCAAGCGCTGGGGGTTCTGAAGACCAGCGCCGTTCTCCACAACGTTCAAGAGTTCATCGAGGAAAACACTATGCAACGCCCAGCCCTGACGCCGGAAATGGAAATGTTCCGGGACAGTGCCGAGAAGTTCTTCAAGACCGAGATCGGCCCTAACGCCGAACGCTGGCGCGAGGCCGGCATCGTCGATCGCGAGGCCTTCCTCAAGGCCGGCGCCGCCGGCTTCCTGTGCATGTGGGCCGACGAGAAGTACGGCGGCCTCGGCATCAAGGATTTCCGCTACGAACAGATCCTGATCGAGGCCAACGCCCGCTACGGCGATCCCGGCTTTTTCATGACGCCGCACAGTCGGCTGATCGGTCCGTACATCGACACCTTCGGTACCGAGGAGCAGAAGCAGCGCTTCATTCCGAAGATGATTAGCGGCGAATGTATCCTTGCCGTGGCGATGACCGAGCCGGACGCCGGCTCCGACCTCGCCGGCATGAAGACGCGCGCCGAGGAGAAGGACGAACACTGGGTGCTCAACGGCACCAAGACCTACATCTCCAACGGCATCCTCGCCGATCTGGTGATCGTGGCCGCACGCACGATCCCGGACAAGCCGCACGCGCTGACGCTGTTCCTGGTCGAGCGCGGCATGGAGGGCTTCGAGCGCGGCCGTCGCCTGAAGAAGATGGGCCTGAAGTCGCAGGACACCGCGGCGCTGTTCTTCCGCGACGTGCGGGTGCCCAAACAGAACGTGCTCGGTCAGGTGCACAAGGGTTTCTATCACCTGATGCACGCGCTCGCCGAGGAGCGCCTACTGTCGGCGGCGGGCAACGTGGTCGCCGCGCGCATCTGTGTCGAAGTCACTACGGAGTTCGTACGCAATCGCAAGGTCTTCGGCAAGCCGCTGTCGCAGATGCAGAACACGCGCTTCAAGCTCGCCGCGCTCGACACCGAGATCGAGGTCGCGCAGACCTTCGTCGACCGCTGCGTGGAACAGCACAACGCCGGCAAGCTCACGGCCGAGGACGCCGCACGCGCCAAGCTGTTCTGCAGCGAGGTTTATGCGCGCGCGGCCGACGAGTGCGTGCAACTGCACGGCGGTGCCGGCTACATGGAGGAGTACGCGATCTGCCGTCTGTATCAGGACGAACGCATCAACCGCATCTATGCGGGAACGTCCGAGATCATGAAGGAAATCATCGCCCGCTCCATCCTCGACTGATCCGGATCGAACATGACTCGGCACTGGCAGGCCCGGCTGCGTGTGCCGGTGATCGCCACGCCGATGTTTCCGGTCTCGAATCCGGCGCCGGCATGATGGTCGTTTACGGCGCGCTGCCGAAGCGCGTCTTGGAGAAGGCGATGCGTGCTTCGGGGCTGGCCTTGCGGTCGGCTTCGCGGTCGATCAGCTCCAGGCGCGAGCGCAGGCCGATGCGGTTGGCGATCTGGATCGACAGGCCCGGGCGTGCATTGAGCTCGAGGATCAGCGGGCCGAGTTGGCTGTCGATGACGATGTCGACGCCGAGGTAGCCCAGCCCGGTCAGCTCGAAGGCGCGCGCCGACAAGCGCAGCACGGTTTCCCAGTCCGGCACCTCGATGCCGGCGATCGGATACATCGTGTCCGGATGCACCGTGACCGCGGCCTCACGCCAGACGCCGTGGGTCGTGCGGCCGCTGCCGATGTCGACGCCGACACCGATCGCGCCCTGGTGCAGGTTGGCCTTGCCGTCGGACAAGCGCGTCGGCAGGCGTACCATCGACAGCACCGGATAGCCGCGATAGACGATCACGCGCACGTCGGGTACGCCGTGATAGGCGACGCGGTCGAACACCGAATGCGCACGCACGCGATACTCGATCATCGCGCGGTCGGGCTGGCCGCCGAGGCTGTACATGCCCGAGAGGATGTTGCTGATGTGGTGGCTCAGCTCGTCGAGCCCGAGCGGCACGCCGCTGGCCTTGCGGTAGCTGCTGCCGATGCGTCCGGTGATCACGATGATGCCGTCGCCGCCTGAGCCGCGCGCCGGTTTGATCACGAAGTCGCTACGGCCGTCGAGGATGCGGTCGATGCGCCGTGCTCCGTGCTGGGTTTCGACCACGCCGTACAGCTCGGGTACGGCGATGCCGACGTCGATCGCGAGCTTTTTGGTCAGCAGCTTGTCGTCGACGCGCGGATAGAAGCGACGCGGATTGTTCGGGCCGATGTACAAGGCATTGCGCGCGTTCATGCCGAGTACGCCGAGGCGGCGCAGGTGCCGCGGCGAGGCCATCCACTTCATACGCGGCTCACGGCTTGATCGCTTCGGTGAGCGCACGGAAGCGCATCAGCTCGGTCACCCGGTAGCCGGTGTAGCGTCCGAGCAAGAGGGTCAGCGCCAACACCAGGAGCAGAGACTCGGGGAACACGAAGACGAAGTGCTCGACGCGCTGGTCGAACATGATCAAGTAACAGCCCGCGGCGACGATCAGGCTGCCGATGCCCTGCTTGATCGCATCGGCCGGGCCGTGTTCTTCCCAGACGATGGACATGCGCTCGATGGTCATCGCCAGGATCACCATCGGGAACAGGGCGACCGAAAGTCCGACATCGAAGCGCAGCCGCTGCGACAGGATGCTGACCAAGGCCATCAGCAGGATCACGATGATCACCACGGCGGCGAGGCGTGGCACCAGCAACAGCTTCAGGTGTTCGAGGTAGAAGCGCACGGCCAGCCCGAGGGTGACGATGACGCTGAACAGCAGCAGGCCGGCGACGAGGTCGGTCTCGCGAAACGCGAGCGCGATCAGCACCGGCATGAAGGTGCCAAAGGTCAGTACGCCAACGACGTTGCGCAGGAACACGATCAACAGCGCGCCGACCGGAACCAGCAGCAGCGTGCGATAGACGTTCTGCGTGTGTACCGGCAGTGCCAGCAGCGAGTACGAGCTCACCGCCGACTGGCTGAGCTGCGCCTGGCGCGTCGCGGTTTCCAGCGCCGCCTCCATCGTGCGCGTGACCGAGAAGCGCAGCTCGGCATTGCGGCCGCGCTCGATCGAATACACCGGCGTGTCGCCATGCCACCAGACCAGAAAGTCCGGCGGATACCCTTGCGCACCGGTGTCCGGGTCGATCGGAATCCAGCGCTCGCCGTTGTTGACCTCGATCCAAGCCTCGACCTGTGCGCCGCGCGTGCCATCGACCAGGCGCACGCCGCGCGACATGCGTGCCGGGATGCGCGCGCCGGCGAGCACGAAGATCGCCGTGCGCACGCGATCCTCGCGCGTGGCCTGACGCGGCAGCAGCAATTGCACGTTTTCGTCCGGTGTCGGGCGCGCCAGCACCTGCATCAGCAGCGAGGAAAAGGTCGAGATGTCCGCCGACTTGCTGCGCACCTCGTCGAGGATCGCGTTCACCGCTTGCCCGTGCAGCTCGTCGTAGGCTGGTGCCGTCGGCAGTGCCGGCACCGCCTGTTCGAGGGTCTGCGTCTGGTGCGGGGTCACCGTTGTGCGGTAATACAGCACCTGACGGCCGCTCGGCCGCCGCGTGCTCCAGATCGCGACGCGGTTATTGCCGCGCCGCTCGGTTTGCAGACCGTAGCCGCGCGAGACGAAGTTTTCGTCGAGTAGGGTGAAGCCGGGCGGATCGAAGGGGATCGCCAGCTCGGCCTTGGCGGCGCCGCCGGTGGCCTCGAAGGACAGTCGCGCCTCGACGATCCAGCTCTGCACCTCCTGCGCCGGCGTCAGCGGGTAGCCGAGCGTGCGCACCTTGTAGACGATCAGCAAGACCGCCGTTGCGGTCAGGAGTGCCACCAGCACCGGCAAGTGCCACCGCCTCATTCTTCCTCCAGATCATCGACATCTGGTTCGGGGTCCAAAGCCGATGCCCGTTCGGCCTGTTCGCGCACATTCTCGCACGCCGGCTCGCGCGTGTAGATGATGTCCGAGTCGACGAGGATGTGATCGCGCAGGTAGTTGCGACCGACCAGCACCGGGTAGTTGAAGCCGCTGCGGTCGATCAGGCTGAACTGGCGCTCGCGATAGATGTCGCCGACGCACAGGCCGAGCTTGACCACCGGTCGGCGCTGGCTCTGGCCGCCATGACGGCGGATGCGCACGTGACGTGCGAGGGGCGCCTCGACGATCTCGATGCCGTCGAGGTGTTCGTCGCGGATCGCAAAGCGCACCCACTTGGCGCCGTCGCGCGTGAAGTATTCGATGTTCTCGGCGGTGATCGACGAGGTCGTCGCGCCGGTGTCCAGCTTGGCCTTGAGGCGAATGCCTTTGTCGCCGACGGCGACCCACTCGATCCAGCCGAAGATCTCCTTGACGCGCTCGTTTCGGTCGCCGGCGGCCGCGCTCGGCGCCAAGACCAGCAACACGATCGCGGCCAGCGCGTGGCGCCGGCGCGCGGTACGACGCGAGTGATCAGCGAAGTCCTGAATCATTGTTTCCCTTACAGAAAATGCACACCTTGCGTGACCATGGCGAAGACCGAAACTGTCCGGCGCCCGCTGCAACTGGCGCGCACGGCTTCAAGTCATCATCGGCCCGATCTTGTTCACCGCGGTGCCCTGGACGAAATCGACTCCGGCGTCACGCAGGGCGCCCATCGCCCCCTCGGACTCGACATTGATCGCGCAGGTTCGACGCCCCAGCAGGTGCGCGGCCTCGCAGATCCACTTCAGGTGCGCTCGGTCGAGCGCGTCGGACTCGATGTTGCGGGTCACACTGGGATGGATCTTCATGTAATCGATCGGCAGGTGGCGCAATTGCGTGATGCCCGTCGTCGTGTGGCAGCGGTCGATCGCAAAGCGCACGCCAAGCGGACGCAGCTGCTCGATGAAGCGCTGCAACACCGAGCTCTGGCCGACGGCGAAGCCCTCGTCGATTTCGAAGCACAGGCGTTCCGTATCGACCGGCGAGTTGCCGATGATCTCGAAGGCCGACGCTGCGAACTCCGGGTTGAGCAGGCTCTGCGAGGCGAGGTTGAGACTCACCATGGCGTGGGTTTCGAGCAGCTCAGGGTGATTCTCCAGCACGCGGAGCAGATGGCGCAAGGTCCACAGGTCCACCCGGTGGGACTGCTGCAGCCGCTCGACCGCCGGCAGGTAGTAGCCGGGTTCGAGCCAGACGCCGTCGTCGTCCTCGACGCGCAGGAAGAACTCGACCAGCGGCTTGTGCGATGCGTCCGCGAGCGGTCGCAGTTCCTGCGAGATCAGGTGCGCGCGACCGTCCTCGAGACGCGGTGTCAACCAGTCGAGCCAGGCCTGGTCGTCGCGCCGGCGCGCGCCCGGTGCATCCGCCGGCACCTCGTGCAGCACGCGGTTGCCGCCGCGGTTCTTGGCTTCGGCGAGCAAGGTCTCGGCCTGGCCGAGCAACTGCGCGCGCGTGCCGCCGCTGCGCGCGATCGGCAGCACGGCGATGCTGAAGGTGCAGGCGATGCGCTTGCCGTTCCACACCAGCTCGTTGGCCTGCGCGTGCGCGCGGATGCGCTCGGCGACCCGTAGCGCGTGTTGCAGATCGCTGCCGACGAGCAGCGCGGCGAAGCGGCTGTTCGACGGCCGGTACCCGGAGCCGGCATCGGTCAGTGCCATGGCAAAGTTCTTTGCCGCGTGCCACAGCGCCTGCTCGCCGGCCCAATAGCCGGCCTGATCGTTGATGCGGTCAAGCTCGTCGACGCGCGCGTAGATCAGCGCGTGCTGGATATTGTTGTCGACGGCGTCGGCAACGAGTTCGTCGAGACGCCGCTCGAACGGTTCACGCGACAGCAGCTTGGAGCTCCATGCGTCGATCTGGGCGTCGGCGAGCGACAGTGCCGGACCCGCCGATGGTTCCGGCGCCGGCGCGTCGGCGCGGCTGAAGCGCACCGCGCAGCCCAGGCTCTGGCCGTTGCCGTCGATGATGGCGCTGGCGGTGACGAACACCGGCACCGGCTCGTTCTCGTGATTGACCAGCACCGCCTGACGAATCTGCGGAATGCCGCCGGGTGCGGCAGTGACCGCGGACAGGAAGTTGCGCAGCGGATGGTCGCGGAAGGCGCCGACGCCGTCCACGAAGAGCGGCGCGATATCTTCGAAACGCTTGCCGACCAGACTCTCTCGCGGCGAGCGCAGCAGCGTCGCCGTGGCGGAGCTTACGCCGGTGACCGCACCGACCGCATCGGTCAGCAGGATCGCGTCCTGGCTGATGCCGAGCGCCGCGTCGCGTGCGCGCAGCGCGGCCGCGTGTTCGGCGCCCAGGCGCGACAGCTTGTCGCGCAGGCTGCGGTTCATTTGCATCATCGAGTGAAGCTGCGTGAGACGCTTTTGGTTTTCCTCGCTCAGCGCGCGCAGTTGCTCGTCGCTACGCGCGCGCGCCGCTGGCCGCCGCTGGCGCCGGCGGGCGAACAGCCGCTCGAGCGGCGCACGCACGCTCCAACGCCAGACCAGGTAGGCGAGCAGCAGCAGCGCCAGCCCCTGTGCGACCGCGGTGCCGCGCGCGAGCGGTCGAATGGCGCCATCGAGCCGGGGATCCAGCACCAGCATCTGAACGGTTGCCATCAGCGCGGCGCCTGCCACGATCGCCGATGTCCATGCGGCGAAGCGCTTGGCGCGGCGGTGCCCCAATGTCCGCCTCAGCATGCGTGACATGGTCAGTCCTTTTGTTGGAGCGTTTCGATCTTACCGCCGCTCGCGAGCAGGCGGCTCGCCCGTTCACGTAGCTCGTCAATCCCGAACAGTGTCTGTGCGGAAAACAGCTGCACGCTGACGCCGGGGACTTGCGCCAGGGTGCGGCGCACCGCGAGCAGCGCGTTCTTGGCAGCGCCATGGCCGAGCTTGTCCGCCTTGGTCAGCACGACATGGCAGGGCAGGGCGCGCCGGACCGACCAGTCGAGCAACTGCCGGTCCTGCGGCATCAGCGGATGGCGCACGTCCATGAGCTGCACGATGCCGCAGATGTTGACGCGGCTATCGAGATAGCGGCCGATCAGCTCCCCCCAGCCGCTGCGCAGCTCGCGCGAAACCTTGGCGAAGCCGTATCCGGGAAGGTCCACCAGCCGCCCCTGCGGTACTTCGAACAGGTTGATCAATTGCGTGCGGCCGGGCGTCTTGCTGACACGTGCCAGCGCTTGTTGGCCGCAGAGGCGGTTCAGCGCGCTGGACTTGCCGGCATTCGAGCGACCAGCGAACACCAGCTCCGGCCGCGCGTCGTCGGGTAGTTGCGCGAGCGCAGCACAAGACCGCAGGAAGCGGGCGCCGGCGAAGGGGTTGGATGCGCGGTCGTTCATGGCGGCGGCAGGGCGTCGATGTCGCCAAGCATAGCCGCGCGGCCGTCGGCGCGTGCCAATGACGGTGCTGGCCATGTAAAATCGCGCGCTGGTCCACGTCCGAGTGAGCCGCGGGCCCGTTTGTCGGCCTGCGCGCTGCGGGCCATGATCTTCCGGAGTCGTAACGACATGAAGCGTGTTTTGCTGGCTGCCTTCCTGTGCGCCCCGCTCTTTGGCGTCGTCGCAGCCCCAACCGAGGCAACGGGCACCGACCCGTTCACCCAGGGCAGTGCAGAAGCCGGCGCCGCCAAGGCCGCGCCCTGCGCCGCGTGTCATGGCCCGGGCGGCAACAGCTCGAACCCCGAGTGGCCCAAGCTCGCCGGTCAGAACGCGCGCTACACCTTCGAGCAGTTGCAGCACTTCAAGAACGGCGTGCGCAAGAACCCGCTGATGGCGCCGCAGGCCGCCGGCTTGTCCGAGCGTGACATGCGCGATCTCGCCGTCTACTTCGCGCAGCAGCCGGCTTCCCCCGGCGTCGCCAGCGAGAACGCGGTCGCACGCGCCGAGCCGCTGTACCGCGGCGGTGATGCCAAGCGCGGCATCCCGGCCTGCGCCGCCTGCCATCTACCTGACGGGGCTGGCGTCGCCGCTGCCGGCTATCCGCGCATCGGCGGCCAGCATGCGCGCTACACCGCTGTGGCACTGCGCCGACTGCGCGCCGAGCACGCGGCAGCGAGCGAACCGCTGCCCGGGAACTTGGGCGTAATGGCTGCGGTCGCAGCCAAGCTTTCGGACGAGGACATCGACGCGCTGGCCTCCTACATCAACGGCCTGCAGTAACGGCCTTACGCAAGGACTCGGATACGACATGCGCTCTTTGCTTCGCGGTCTTGCCGCCGCTGCCCTCGGCATCGTCGCCATCGCCTGCTCCGCGCAGGATGGCAGCGCAAAGTTCGAGGAAGGCAAGCACTATCAGAAGGTCCGCAAGATTCAGCCGCCGAGCGATCCGAAGCGGATCGAGGTCGCCGAGTTCTTCATGTATAGCTGCCCGCACTGCTATGCCTTCGATCCGACCATCTCGGCCTGGGCCAAGACCCGGCCCGCGGATGTCGACTTCGTGCGCTACCCGGTGACCTTCGGCCGCGAGATCGGTCGCGTGCATGCCCGCGCGTTCTACGCGGCCGAGGCGCTCAACGTGTCCGAACAGGTCCACATGCCCATCTTCCAGGCGATCCACGAGCGTCACCTGCCGCTGAACAACGACGCGCAACTGCAATCGGTGTTCAACAGCGTGACCGGCGTGCTGCCCGACGTCCTGTCGGCCACGCTCAAGGGGTTCGCGGTCGACTCGCGCGTGCGCAGGGCCGAGCAGATGGCGATGGACTACGGTGTCACCAGCGTGCCGACGATGGTGATCGGCGGCAAATACGTGACCAGCGCGGCGATGGCCGGCAGCTTCGACGAAGCCACCAAGGTCATCGATTTTCTGGTCGACAAAGTACGGCGCGAACGTGCCGGCGGTTGATTCCGGCCTGCGCAGACTCCGGGCCCGGCTGATCGCCGGGCTTTTTGTTGTCGTGTCGGCCGCCGCGCCTGCGACTGAGCCACCGCCGGCAGTGCCGCTGTCGACGCTGGAGAAGACCTGTGAGCTGATCGGCGCACGCCTGCGCAGCGTCGGAGTCGAGCGCTGCCTGCGCGCCGGTTTGCACATCGCCGAGGGCGCGAGCCGCGAAGGCCTGCCGCTGCTATACCGCGACTATCCCGCGAGCTCGCGGCGTACCACGCCGCAGCGCGTGCTGATGATCGGCGGCATCCACGGCGACGAGCTATCGTCGGTGAGCATCGTGTTCAACTGGATGGAACGGCTCGAACGCAGCCGTTTCCAGCCGCTGCACTGGCGCGTACTGCCCTGCGCGAATCCGGACGGCCTGCTGCGCCGGCCGGCGACGCGCATGAACGCCGCCGGCGTCGATCTCAACCGCAACTTCCCCACGCGCGACTGGTCGTCTCAGGCCATGGCGTACTGGGAGCGCCGTACCGGTCGCGACCCGCGCCGCTATCCCGGGCCGCATGCGCTCTCGGAGCCGGAGACGCAATGGCTGGTACGCGAGATCCGCCAGTTCAAGCCGGACGCGATCGTGTCCGTGCACGCGCCCTTTGGCATCCTCGACTTCGACGGGCCGCGCGAGCCGCCGCAGCGCTTCGGCTTCTTGCACCTGCACCAGCTCGGCACCTATCCGGGCTCGCTCGGCAACTTCGCCGGCATCAACCTCGGCCTGCCGGTGATCACGCTCGAGCTGCCCTACGCCGGCATCATGCCCACGGCGCGCCAGCAGGCGAGAATCTGGGCCGACATGCTGACCTGGCTGGAGCGCAACCTGCCGGAGGAGGCGCCGCTGTACTTCCGACTCGACGACCATCCGTGGAACGGCCCAGAAGCAGTTCCCAGTCAGTAGGTTCCAGCTTCCAGTAACAGACGACGGCATCCGGTCGCGTCTGGAAACTGGAAACTCAGCGCAGGCGGCGCAGCGCCTGCGTTCTGGAAACCGCTTTACCGATTGACCTCGCGGATGATCTTCCAGTCGCCGTTGTTCTCGCGGCGCCAGAACTGCTGCTTGCGTGTGGTCACCGCGTAGTTGTCCGAGCTGTATTCCATCGTGAACTCGGCGAGCAGCACGTTGTGTTCGGCGCCGGGGTAGCGGAACAGACTGATGTCCGAGAGGCGGATGTCGATGAACTTCTTCGCGCCGTTGACGCGGCGCTTGTGTGCGGCGAATGCGGCGCGCCCCATACCGTCGGTGCTGAAGTCGTCCGCGTAGTAGGCGAGGTAGGCTTCGGTGTCGCGCGCCGACCATTTCGCGCGCCAGTCCTCGATGCGCCGCAGGAATGCGTCCCGCAGCGGCACCACGGAATCGGCCGGTACCCATTCAAGCTCGTCGCTGAGAATCACCGGCGTGGCGCCGAAGCGGACGTGGCTGCGCAGGGTTTCGAGATCGGCGTTCGCCATCGTCACGCAGCCTTCGCTCGAACGCGGCGGGCGGCTGTAGGTGTCGCGCGGTACGCCGTGCAGCCAGATGCCGGAGCCGGTGCGGCGCAGATGACGGTCCCAGGCGTTGGGATAATCGAGCGGCAGGGCACCGGCGCCGTAGAGTTCGGGTAGCTCGGCGTCGTCGATCCAGTGCGTGATGTGGTACAGGCCGACCGGCGTGCGCAGATCCCCGGTGACCTGCTTGCCCGAGCCGTTGCGGCCGATCGCCGCGTAGTGGTGGCGCAGCAGCTTGAGCGCGCCGCTTTGGTTTTCGAGCAGGTACAGGCGCGCGCGTTGCAGGTCGACGACGATGGCGTGCTCGAAGCCGTTGCCGAGCTGCAAGACCGCATTGGGGACGAGCCCCGGGGCGGGCACGGCTTTCTCCCCCGCCAGACGCACGCGCGCTTCCTCGGCGAGATCGCGCAGGCGTGCATCGGTGCTCATGCCGGTGCTCATCAGGCTGCCGCCCTTGGCGCCCGACAGCGCGGCCAGCAACTCGCCGTAAATGAGCTGGGCGAGACGGAAGTTGGGTTCGCGGCGGGTCAGCGATTCGAGCGTCGACAGCGCCTCGCTCGAGCGGCCGGCGCGCAGCAGCTCGACCGCCTCGTTGAACTGCTTCTCCGGGCCGGGATCGAGCGCGGCGACGACGCCGACCCAGCATCCCAGTGCGGCGCACAGCAGTGCGCTGAGCTTGCCAGCGGTCATCGAGTCGACTTGCTTGGTGTTCTCAGCGGGTGTATTCGCGCACGATCTTCCAGCCACCGGCGGTCCGGCGCATGTCGAGCACCTTGGTGACGACGTCGGAATACGTGTCGGAGACGTACTCCTGGCGGAAGCGCACGTGTGCGCGGTCGGGGGTGTCGCCGGCGCTGAACGACGGTTCGACGACGCGCACGCTGATCTTTGCCGGGGCTTGGATGCGTTCGCGCCGCTGCGCCTGCCAGGCGGCGCGCGACAGCCCGCCCTCGGGTACGAAATCCTCGGCGTAGGCGGCGAAGTAGGCATCGAGGTCTTGCGCCGACCAGGCCGCGGCCCAGGCCTCCACACTGCGTTGCAGAGCTGCGCGGCTGTCGGCGCTGAGCGTTGCCTGGCGGGCGGGCGCAGCGGCCGGCGCCGTCGTCTCCGGTGTCATCTCCGGTGTCGGCGCCGGTGTGGCCGCCGGAGCAGCGGCGATGGGTGGCGGCGACGTGGCCGCGACCGCGGCGGCTGCCGGCGCGGAGGCGCCCTCGCCTCTGCTCGCATCGATCTGATTGAGCAGCGCGAGCTTGTGCCGGAGTGCCTGGTTGGATTCGTCGAGCTGTAGCGCGCGGCTATAGGCCGCACCGGCGAGCGCGGCGTAGATGTCGCCCAGGTTCTCGTGTGCGGTGGCGTAGCTCGGGTGCGTGGCCAGCGCCGCTTGCAGCGCGTCGCGCGCCTTCTCGTATTCGCCCTGTGCGGCGTAGAGCACGGCGAGGTTGTTGTAGGGCTCGGGGAGCTGCGGGTAGTCGCGCGTCAGGTCGGCGAACACGCGAATCGCCTCCTCGCTGCGTTCCAGTCGCACCAGCGCGAGCCCGCGCGCAAAGCGCGCCTCGGCGTCCTGCGGGTTGCTCGCCAGATGCTGGTCGAGCAGCGACAGCGCAGCGGCGGCCTGACCCTGCTCGATCATCGTCTGCGCCTGCGCGGCGACACCGGCGGCAAAAGCCGTGGGCGCAAGGACGAGGGCCGCGAGCGCGGCATAGCGGCGGAGCGCGGACATGCGGATCAACCCCGGGGTGTTCGACATGGCGACGAACTATAGCAGCACCGGGCCCTTGGGCTCGCACGTCTGCGCTGCTCAGCGGCGCTGCCGACCATAGACGGGCGGTACCCCGGGTGGCAGCCCCTTGTAGCGCTTGTGGACCCAGAAGTACTGCGTCGGCGCGAACGCGATGCCCTGCTCGATCACGCCATTGATGCGTGTGGCGTCGAGCACCTCGTCGCCCTGGGGAAAGCCTTCCAGTGCCGGCAAGATGCGGACGTGGTAGCGGTTGCCGCGGCGCTCGGGAAAGTAGGGGACGACCTTGGCCCGTCCCATCTGCGCAAGGCGCGCGGTCGCGCTGACCGTGCGCACCGGCACGCCGAAAAACGGCGCGTATACGCTCACGTTTTCCTTGAGCGCCTGATCCGGCGCGTACCAGATCGGTCGACCGCCGCGCAGCGCGCGCACCAGGCTGCGCACATCATCGCGCGGCAGGGCTGGCAGACCAGAGCGGTTCTCGCGCCAGCGGTGCATCAGGTAATCCATGACCGCGTTGTTGTAGGGGCGGTACATGGCGTGGAAGCGAACGCCGGCCAGGCACAGGAAGCGCGCACCCAGTTCGAGCGTGGTGAAGTGTCCGGTGAGTAGCAGAACGCCGGAGCCGTCGGCCATCGCCGCTTTGAGGTGAGCGATGCCGGTGACCTCACCGCGGCGGCGCAGCCGCCAGTCCGGCGCGAACCAGGCCAGCGCCGTTTCGAACACGCCGCGGCCCATATCGGCGAAGTGTGCGCTGGTCATGCGCTCGATCTCGCGTTCCGCGGCCTGCGGGAAAGCGATGCGCAGATTGGTACGCACGACCTCACGGCGGCCGCGCAACAGCCGGCCGATGCCGCGGCCGAGCACGGCGCCGAGCATGGCCTGCAGCGGGATCGGCAGCCAGCTCAGCAACCAGACGCAGCCGACGCCGGCCCAAGTCGGCCAGTGACGCGGATGCAGCAGCGCGGGCGAAAAGGCGGTGTCGGCCATGCCACATTGTAGTCCGCGGCTCGATGCAGTCCGATCGGCCGCATCGACAATCCGAAGCGGAGCCACGATGACATTCGCTTGTCGTCGCACCGATGCGCGCGGGCGATGGCGGCGCGTCCGGATCGGCGCCAGCCCTTCTCAGGCGCCCTAAGCGTCCACACGCTCAGGTCAGCCACAGCGCCAGCACGAAGATCACGCCGCTCCACAGCATCGCGACGAGCGAATAGCCCATCACCGCGCGCGCGGCGATGCCGGCGACGCTCAGCACCGGCAGCAGGATCAGCGGCTGGATCAGGTTGGTCCACTGATCGCCGAGCGCCACGCTCATTGCCACCCGCGGCAGGTCCGCGCCGAGCTGCTGCGCGGCGCTCATCATGATCGGGCCTTGCACCACCCACTGCGCGCCGCCCGAAGGGATGAAGAGGTTGAGCAGGCCGGCGCTGAAGAAGCCGAGCAGCGGCAAGGTCTCGGCGCTGGCGAGCGTCGTGAACAGGCCGACGATCAGGTTGGCCAGGCCGGAGCCGGCGATCAGGCCGGCGATGCCGGCGTAGAACGGATACTGCAGCAAAAACGGCGCGGCGATGCTGCCGCCGGCGAGGACGGTCTCGCCGTAGGCGCGCAGATTGCCGGCGCACAGGATGCCGAGCATCAAGAGCGTGAAATTCACCGAGTTCAGCGTCAGTCCCGGACCGGGGCCGGCAAAATGCCGGGTGATCGCAACCAGGCCGATCACCACCAGAACGCCGGCCAGAGCACGAGAGCGATCGAGGCGGTCCGCCGGCGTGGGATGCGTCTCGCCGGCAGGCGGGGGGGCGTCCTGCGCCGCGCCGAGCAGGGCATCGGGCATCTCCTGCACGTCCTCGTCGGACTGCGGATGCAGGCGCATCAGTATCCACGGCAGGCTCGCGATGACCAGTACGGCGGTGACCAGGTTCCAGGTCGCGAACACGGTCAGCCGTGTCGGGATCAACCCGACCTGCGCTTCGAGGAAATGCCCAGGCGTCGCCAGCGTCAGCGGAATCGAGCCCGACAAGCCCTGATGCCAGACGACGAAACCGGAGAACGCCGACGCCACCAGCAGCGGATAGTGGACACGCACGCCGCGGCGTCGGCAGGCCTCGCCGATCGCGCGCGACAGAATGCCAGCCGCGACCAGCGCCAGCGACCACGACAGCAGGGCGAGCACGCCGGTGACGACGCTGACGACTGCATACGCCATGCGCGGGCCGTGCACGCGGCCGGCGATGCGCAGCAAAAGGCGGCGCACCACCACCGTGCTGGCCAGCGCGTAACCCAGCAGCAAGGTCAGCGCGATCTGATTGGTAAAACTGAGCAAGGTCCAGAAGCCGTCGCTCCACAGGTCGACCGCTTCGCCAACGCTGGTCGGCGTGGCGCAGAGGGCGAAGAAGAAGGTCAGCAGCGTCAACAGCACCGCGATGACGAAGGCATCCGGCATCCAGCGCTCGAAGAAGCGAACCAACGCGGTGATCAGACGCGTCATCGCAGATCCGGATCCCGGTCTTCGTCCAACGGCCTGCGCCGGCCTTCGTCCTTGAGCGAGAACGGCGTGAAGTGGGTATCGGTATCGAAGGTGTCGACGCCTTCGGCGCGCTTGAGCCCGTTGACGATCGCGTAGGTCACCGGCGTCATCACCACCTCCACCGCGACCTTCATCGTGAAGTTGAAGACCACCACGGCGATCAGCGCCTCATTGGTCCAGATACCGAAGAAGGCGATCGGATAGAAGATCAGCGAGTCCGCCCCCTGGCCGCAGATCGTCGAGCCGATGGTGCGCATCCACAGATGGCGCCCCTGCGTCCACAGCTTCATCTTCGCCATCACGTAGGCGTTGACGAAATCTCCGATCCAGTACGCGAGGATGCTCGCAGCGACGATGCGCCAGGTATTGCCGAAGACGATCTCCAGCGCCGGCTGCAGCGTCGCGTTCCACGGCTCGTCGGGGTGCGCGGGAATCGCCAGCACGATCGCCGACATCACCGTCGCGAAGATCATCGCACCGAAGCCGGCCCAGATCGCACGCCGCGCACGCGCATAGCCGTAGACCTCGGTGAGCACGTCGCCGAAGATGTAGGCGACCGGGAAGAACAGATTGCCGGCGCCGAACGCGAACGCGCCGATCAGCGGCAGCTCGACCACGCCGACCTTGCCGGGCCCGATCAGATTCGAGCAGAGCAGCACGGCGACCATGCCGGCGACGAGAAAGTCGTAGTAGCGGAAACTGAGCATCAAAGGCTCCGGCGCGCCAGGGCGATGAGGGGTCGCGGCCCACTCGGCTCGGCATCTTAGCCTCGGTGGGTCGACCCGGCCTGGGACATCCGCCGTCGCAGGTGGCCGCCGCGCCCGCGAATGCTTGCGAAGCGGCGCGGCTCACCCGCGCGGGCAAGGACGTGGTGGCTGAAACGGTGCATGGGCGAGATCGTCCGGACCACGGCATCTTGCCTCAAGTGTGCCGCTTCCCGCGTGGTCGGTCTGCGGGCATCGCCGCACTCGGGCACGCAAAAAAAGCCCCGCGGAACGGCGGGGCGTGACCACGCGCAGAGTGATCGTCCGCTACATCGGCAACAGCTGCGTGACCACCGACTCGATACGGGACTCGATCAAGGGCAGAGCCTCTTCCTCTTTCATGGCCATTTGATTGGCCCAAGCCGACAGCCGCACCCCGTGCGGGAAGTAGTGACTGGTGCGCGTCATGGTCGCCCCAGAGGTGTTGCCCATCGACGTGCCGCCGCCGGAGGCCATGCGCGCGTTGCCGGTGCTCGCGCCATCGCGCGTGCCCGAGGCCGAATCGGTCGCGACCGTGAACTGAATGGGCTTGGCGTTGTACTCCTCGAGGACGAAATCAATGATCGCGGCATACTCGCGCGGGCGGGAGGCGTTGGCGATGCCGGCGGCGACCAAGCCGCCAATCATGCCACCCGCGGCTACCCCGCCGAGGTTGCTGTTCGAGGCGCGCGCGACCGCCATCCCGGCGCCGATTCCGACCGCAGCGCCGCTGATCGCGCCAAGGCCGTTCGCGACGTTCGCGCCGCCCGATTCCGGCTCGACTTCGCCGAAGTAACGCAGCGAGGCGCGCAGGCGGAACTTCGCCGTATCGGGATCGTTGACGACCTGCCAGCCCTGTTGCTGCGCGGCCGTTCGCATCGTGTTCAGGAAATTCAGATTCTGAGCGTCGCTGATGTTGCGCCAGGAAATGTAGACGGTGCGGGGCCCGCTGACCGGCTCCAGCTGAGGGGGCGGCACGACCCAGACCGTCCCGCTGCGCGGCTCGGCGAACTTGTTGGCCGTGATTTGACCCATGCCACGCGAGACCGTGGCGCAACCGGCGCTGAGTGACGCGGCCACAGCCAATACAACCAAGCTCGATGTCTGAACGACTTTCATAGCCCCCCCAACGATGATGATGGTCAACGCGATGCTCCCTGCTCCGCAGCCCCGGCCCTCCTTGCCGGTGGCAGGGTCGACTGTACGCGCTTTCGTGCGACCGGGCTAGGAGGCGCACGCAGCTTGCTGTGGCCCAGTTCTCGATTCGCTGCCCCTACAGGAACTCCTTGGGATGCGGCAGCGGCGCCGGCGCTTCGAGATCCTCGGGCTTGTACTGATGAGGGAAGCCCTCGATCGGGCCGATCGCGCGTCGGTCGCGGGCGATCACCGGGCCGTTCTGCGCGTACAGTGTCAGCAGTTCGGCGACCGCGATCAGCGCCGAGACGTGCGTACGCTCGTAGCCATGCGAGGAATCGCCGCCGAAGCCGATCAGCGCGTGGCGGATGTCGAAGCCGGCGCGCAGCGCAGCCGCGGAGTCGGAGAAGTAGTACGGGAACACGTCGCGCTGATGCTCGATCTGATGGCGTTCGCACAGGCCGATCAGCTCGCGCGTGAGGTGATAGTCGAAAGGCCCGGACGAGTCGCAGATGGCGATGGTGACGCCGTGTTCGCGCGAGTTCTGCCCGGTCGCCGGAATCGCGATGTCGATGCCCACCATCTCGCTGATGCGCTCGTCGAGGATCGCCGAGGCGCCGAAGCCGACTTCCTCGGTCACGGTGAACATCGGGTGGAAGTGCACCGGCAGCGTGATCTTCGATTCGGTCAGCGCCTTGAGCGCGGCGAGCAGCGCGGCGACGCCGGCCTTGTCGTCGAGATGGCGCGAGGCGATGTAGCCGTTCTCGTGCAGCTCCGGCTGCGCATCGACGGCAATGAAGTCCCCGACGTTGACGCCGAGTTTGCGCAACTGCTCCACCGATTGCGCATCCTCATCGATGCGCAACTCGACATGCTCCCAGCCGATCGGCTGCGTGTCGACGGCTTCGTTGTAGGCATGACCCGATGCAAGCAGCGGCAGGATCGTGCCGCGGTACGCGCCGCGATCGGTGAACAGCGTGACCCGTGCCCCCTCGGCGAAGCGGCTCGACCAGGTGCCGAGCGGCAGCATCGTGATGCGGCCGTTGGGCTTGAGCGCACGCACGATCGCGCCGATGGTGTCGAGGTGCGCGACCACGGCACAGGCCGGACGGTCGGTCTCGCCCTTGAGCGTCGCGCGGATCGCGCCGCGGCGCGTTAGCTCGTAGGGCACGCCGATCTCCGAGAGCTTCGCGCAGGTGTAGTGCACGACCTCGTCGGTGAAGCCGACCGGACTCGGAATCGCCAGCAGTTCGAGCATCGTCGTGCGCAGGTAATCGGTGTCGATCGCGAGCTTCTGCATCAGTACAGCTCCTGGGGTTCGCGGGTGACGCTGAACGGAAACAGAAAGTCGAGAAAGCGTTCGGCGGTCGGCTGCGGCTCATGATTGGCAAGTCCGGGTCGCTCATTGGCCTCGATGATCACGTAGTCGGGCTTGGTCGGTGCCGCGACCAGCAGGTCGAGGCCGGTGACCGGGATCTCCAGTGCCTTCGCCGCCTCGACCGCGGCGCTGCAGAGCTGCGGATGCAGCACATGCGTGACATCGTGCAGCGTGCCGCCAGTGTGCAGGTTCGCCGTCTTGCGCACGGCGAGCTGCTTGCCCTCATCGAGCACGTCGTCCATCGCGTGTCCGGCCAGGCGCACGCAGCGCTCGGTCTCGGCGTCCATCGGGATGCGCGACTCGCCGCCGGTCGCCGCTTCGCGCCGCCGCGACAGCTTCTCGATCAGCTCGCGGATGCTGTGTCGGCCGTCGCCGGTGATCACCGGTGGCTTGCGCACCGCGGCGGCGACGACCTTGTAGCCGATGACGACGATGCGCAGATCCTCGCCCGGGCAATAGCGCTCGATCAGCACGGTTTCGCCATGCCGGCGCGCGTTGCCAATCGCCGCGCGCAGGCTGTCGACATCGCGGATGTCGACCGAGATGCCCTGGCCTTGCTCGCCGTCCGCCGGCTTGACCACGACCTCGCCGTGCTCGTGCAGGAAGGCGGCATCGGCCTCGCTGCCGTCGGCGGTGCGCTGCTCCGGCGTGTTGAGGCCGGCATCGCGCAGAATGCGGCGCGTGATGCGCTTGTCCTGGCAGCGCGACATCGCAATCGAGGTCGTGAGCTGCGACAGCGACTCGCGGCAGGTGATCGAGCGGCCGCCGAAGGTCAGGCGGAAGTAGCCGGCCTCGGCGTCGAGAATCTCGACGCGCACCCCACGCCGCCGCGCCTCGTCGACGATGATGCGCGCGTAGATGTTGAGGCCGTCATCGTCGGCAATCGTCGGGCCGGTGAACAGGCGCTCGTTGATCGCGTTCTTGCGCTTGATCGCAAACACCGGCACGCGCTCGAAACCAAGCTTCTCGTAGAGCGCGATCGCCTGCTCGTTGTCGTGCATTACCGACAGGTCCACGAACGCGCGCTCGCGCGACTTGAAACGCATTGCCAGATCGCAGGCGAGTGCCTGACCGATGCCCGGATGCGGCGCACCCGGATCGACCGCCAGACACCACAGGCTCGATCCGGCCTCGGGATCGCCGAAGGCGTTGACATGATCGACGCCGGTCACCGTACCGATCACCCGCTGGCTCAGCGCGTCCTCGGCGACGAGGTAGACGATGTTCGGCGAGTCACGGTGCGTCCACAGAAAGCCCGGATCGGCCGGCACCATGTGCCGCGACAGGTAGATGCGGTTGATTGCCTCGGCATCTTCGAGCGTCTGCAGTGGACGGATATGCAGCCCCGGCGGCAGTGCCGGCGCGTCGAATTCGGCCAGCGGCAGGCGGAAGGTATGCGAGGGATCGAGGAACAGGTGTTGCGGCGACTGCGCCAGAATCACGTGCGGATCACGCACGTAGATGGCGATGTTGCGCGAGCCCAGGCGCTCGTTCTGCACCGCCGCGGCGACATCCTCGGGGCGCTCAAAGGTGTGCGCGAGAATCAGCTTGCCCCAGCCGCATTCGAGCGCGACGTTCTCGCGGTTGGGCTGGGCGTCGCCATCGAAGCCGTAACGGTGATGGGCGAGACTCGCCGGCCCGTCGACGGCATCGGGGTGCGCCGAGGCCAGCGGCAGGTTCACGACTTTCTTGCTTCTGCTCATCCTTGAGCTCCTCAAATCCCGTGCGCCTGCAGCCAGCCTTCGAGTGCGGCGAGCTGCCACAGCTTGGACCCGCGCAGCGGCGTGATGTGTGCTTGCGGATCGGCATACAGGGTTTCGATGTAATCGCGCCTGAACAGGCCGCGATCGCGCGCCGCCTGCGCGTCGAGCAGCGAGCGCGCGTAGTCGAGGAAATCGCCCTGCAGATACTTGAGCGCGGGCACCGGGAAGTAGCCCTTGGGACGGTCGATCACCGCCGCGGGAATCACCTGGCGCGCCGCCTCCTTGAGCACATGCTTGCCGCCGTGCGCGATCTTGTGGCGGCCGGGAATGCGCGCGGCGAGTTCGACCAGCTCGTGGTCGAGGAACGGCACGCGCGCTTCGAGTCCCCAGGCCATCGTCATGTTGTCGACGCGCTTGACCGGGTCGTCGACCAGCATGATCGTCGTGTCCAGGCGCAGCGCCTGGTCGATGGCTTCGCTCGCGCCGGCCTGCGCGAAGTGCGCACGGATGAAGGCGCGCGAATGGTCTTCGGTCGCCATGCGCGGATCGACCACGCGCAGAAACTCCTCGTGGCTGCGGTCGCAGAAGGCCGCGTCGTAGGTCGCCAGTGCGTCCTGCGTTTCCAGCATCGGCGGATACCAGTGATAGCCGCCGAAGACTTCGTCCGCGCCCTGGCCGGACTGCACCACCTTGCTGTGCTTGGATACCGCTTCCGACAGCAGGTAAAAGGCGACGCAATCGTGCGAGACCATCGGCTCGCTCATCGCCGCGAGCGCTTCCGGCAGCCACGGCAGCAGCGTGCGGCTGTCGATGAAGATGCGTTCGTGCTGCGTCGCGTAGTGCTGGGCGATGATGTCGGAATAGCGGAACTCGTTGCCCTCTTCGCTGCCGACGTCTTCGAAGCCGATCGAGTAGGTGCGCACGTTGGCGTCGGCCTCGCTCATCAGGCCGACGATCAGGCTCGAATCGACGCCGCCGGACAGCAGCGCACCGACCGGGATGTCGGCGACCAGCCGGCGCTTGACCGCGGTGCGCAGTGCCGCCAGCGTCATCTCGCGCCAGTCATCGAAGCTGCGGCGCTCATCCTCCGCCGTGCGTGCGTAGTCCGGCTGCCAGTAGCGCTGCTGGCGCGTCGTGCCATCCGGCTCGACCGACATCAGCGTTGCCGGCGCGAGCTTGCGCACACCCTTGAGCATCGTCTGCGGCGCCGGCACCACGGCGTGGAAGTGCAGATAGTGATGCAGCGCGACCGGATCGATGTCGGTGTCGACATCCTTGGCCTTGAGCAGCGCCGGCAAGGTCGATGCAAAGCGCAGACGCTTGTCGGTCAGCGAGTAGTACAGCGGCTTGATGCCGAGGCGGTCGCGACCGAGCAGCAGGCGGCCGCCGTCGCGCTCCCAGATCGCGAAGGCGAACATGCCGTGCAGGCGCTGCACGAAGTCCGCGCCCCAGCAGTGATAGGCCTTGAGCAGGACTTCGGTGTCGCCGTCCGACCAGAAGCGATAACCCTTGGCCTTGAGTTCGGCGCGCAACTCGGGGTGGTTGTAGACCGCGCCGTTGTAGACGATGCCGAGGCCGAGCTCGTTGTCGAGCATCGGCTGCTGCGCGTGCTCCGACAGATCCATGATCTTCAGGCGCCGGTGGCCGACGGCAAGCGGACCGGCGCTGAACGTGCCGGCGCCGTCGGGGCCGCGTCGCGCCATCGTCGCGGTCATTGCGGCGACGGCATCGGTGTCGGCGAGTCGTCCATCGTAGCGGCGCTCGCCGGCGAAACCACACATAAAAACCTCCTGTTGTCGGGGGCGGCGCCTCAGGCCGCCGTACTGGTCTGCTCCTGCGGCGCGGCCGCAACGTCGACGCTGCGCATCAGCGCAGCGATACGGTCCACGGCATCGAGCAGCCCGGCGCGTTCACTGGCGCCGAGCGCGGCGAAGCCGCGCAGGAAATCCGCGTGCATCAGCGGCGGCGCCTTGGCCAGCAGGCTGCGACCGCGCGGCGTCAGCGTCACCAGCACGCGCCGCCGGTCATCGTTCGCTCGCGCGCGCCGCAGCAGGCCGCGGGCTTCGAGGCGATCGAGAATCGATGTGACCGTGCCCTGCGTCAGGCTCACGCGCTGGGCGAGGCGCCCTGCCGTCGGCGGCTCGCGCTCGTCGCGCAGCGCTTCGAGCAGTAACAGCTGCGGCAGCGTCAGGCCTGATTCGTGCTCGATGGTCTTCGAGTACGTGTCGAGCGACTGGGCGATGCGGCGCAGCGCGCCGAGCAGGTGCAGGGTATCCGGTGACATGGCAGATGCTTTGAACGCAAAACATTATGCCGGAGAAATGCTTTGAATGCAAAATAAAGCCCGTGCGCGCTGCGAACGCGAATCGACGCTCGCGGTGCGCAAGAGGTCAGGACTCGCGGAGCGCCAAGCCAACCCGCGGGTGACTCGCAGTCCAGGTGCTTCGGGGTTGGCCTTACTCCGTCGGGCAGGCGACCTCACTGCATGGGGCCAAGGTGGCAGCCCTCAGGTCAGTGCCGTCGTTGTTATTGATCCCCATAATCTTCACCCTTCCCGAGCCGGCGTCGGGAAGAAACGGCGGCTCGTTCGTCTGCAGGCTCGCTGCGTTGCTGTTGGATCCTCGGTCAACAATGCCGCGGATGCGCTCCTCACTCTCGATATCGCAGCCCTATGCGCCGATCTGCGCTTCATTCAGCCTGGCGCTGGCGCTGATGCTCTCACGCGGCACGGACGGTAGCCTGATGTCGGCGCCGGACTGCGTGCTGCGCAGCGGTGACCGCATTCTGTTCTGCGGCCGCGACGGCACGCGCGGCGACATGGAAATGGGTGCTCTACACTCGCAAGGCCTTGGAATAGCCGTCACCAGTAGCGACGTGCCGGACGCTCTGGTCTGGCGCCGGCTCAGCCAGCGGCGCGGCAGGATTCCAACTGCGGCGGACGGTTCGTGACGCAGCGACGATTCACTGCGCGCGCAGCCGCTTGACCAGATACCGCGCCAGATTGCGGTACAGCAGGCAGCCGACGCTAGGATTCTGCGTGGTGATGGCGCGGAACTGCCCGTTCGGCAGGAAGAACAGGCGCGCGCTTTCGAGCGCGCGTGCGGTTGCCGAGATCGGCTGACCGTCGAGCAGCGAGTACTCACCGAGGCAGTCGCCGCGCGTGAGCACGGCGAGCTGCGTCTCCCCGCCGTCATTGTTGCGCCGGTAGACGCCGATCGACCCAGACAGCAGCAGGAACAACCCGAGACCGCCGCGCACGTCCTGGAACCGCAGCGGATCGCCGTCCTTGAGCGTCAGCGACATGCCGCGCGCAGCGAGGTCCGTCGGTGCCGCCGGCGACAGGTCCTTCACGATCGGCGAGACGCGCAGGGCCTCGACATCGATAGCGGTGTCGGTCATTGCAATCCCCCGGCAGCCATGCTGATGCGTTCACGCCCAAACGACGAGGCCCCGTTGCCGGGGCCTGGTCGTGTGCGCAGGGCCGGGCTTCAGTGGCCGCCGCCTTCCAGCGACTTGACCGCCTGGATCATCGCGACCATCACCTTCTGCGCGTCGCCGTAGACCATGTTGGTGTTGTCGGCGAAGAACAGCTCGTTCTCGACGCCGGAGTAGCCCTTGCCCTGACCGCGCTTGACCACGTAGACCTGCTTGGCCTGGTCGACGTTGAGGATGGGCATGCCATAGATCGGGCTGGACTTGTTGGTGCGCGCCGCCGGGTTCACGGTGTCGTTGGCGCCGATGACGATGGCGACGTCGGCCTCCTTGAACTCGTTGTTGATGTCGTCCATGTCATAAATGATGTCGTAGGGCACGCCGGCCTCGGCGAGCAGTACGTTCATGTGGCCGGGCATGCGGCCGGCGACCGGGTGGATCGCGAACTTCACCTCGACCCCGGCATCCTGCAGCAGCTTCACGAACTCGTAGAGCTTGTGCTGGGCCTGCGCGACCGCGAGACCATAGCCCGGGGCGATGATGACCTTGGACGCGTAGCGCATGTTGATGCCGGCGTCGCCGGCGTCGATCGGTTTCATGCTGCCCTTGATCTCGCCTTGGCCCTCTGCGCCGGCGGCGCCGAAGTTCGAGAACAGCACGTTGCTCACCGAGCGATTCATCGCCTTGGCCATCAACAGCGTCAGCAGCGTGCCGGCACTGCCGACGACCATGCCGGCGACCATCAGCGCGGCGTTGCCGATCACGTAGCCTTCGAAGCCGACGGCAAGACCAGTGAAGGCATTGAACAGCGAGATCACCACCGGCATGTCGGCGCCGCCGATCGGCATCGCCATCATCACGCCGTACACCAGCGACAGCACGAAGAAGCCGGCGATCAGCGGCATCGGCACTTGTCCGTCGTTGAACACGGTCCAGCCGCCGATGGCGAGGATGGTCAGCAGAATGAGGCCGTTGACCGCCTGCAGTCCCGGGAAGCGCCAGGTGCCGTCGATCTTGCCGTCGAGTTTTGCCCAGGCGATCAGCGAGCCGGACAGCGACACCGCGCCGATGATGCCGCCGAGCACGGCCATGATCAGAATCTCCAGGCCATGCGCCTTGTGGCCGAACAGCTCGATCGCGGCGATGGCCGCGGCGGCGCCGCCACCCATGCCGTTGTAGAGCGCGACCATTTGCGGCATCGCGGTCATCTCGACCTTCTTGCCGCTCCACCAGGCCCAGCCCAGGCCGAGCGCGAGCGCGACCACCGCGAGCACGATGTTGGTCGTCAGGTGCGGCTCGGCCTTGGGATTGACATCGGCGATGTACAGGAACGCGACGATCACCGCGACGACCATGCCCAGGCCGGCGACGACGATGCCGGAACGGGCGGTGACCGGGCTCGACATGCGCTTGAGCCCGTAGATGAACAGCAGCGTGGCGACGATGAACGCCGCGTCGATGATGAGTTGCGGATTCATGGCTCAGCCCTTCTTCTTGTCCGACGGCTTGAACATTTCCAGCATGCGCTCGGTGACCACGTAGCCGCCGGCGGCGTTGCCGGCGCCGAGCAGCACGCCGAAGAACCCGATCGCCTGTTCGAGCGTGGAGCTGGCGTTGAACAGCGCCCACATCGCGCCGACGACGACGATGCCGTGGATGAAGTTGGAGCCGGACATCAGCGGCGTGTGCAGGATCGCCGGCACGCGGCCGATGATCTCGTAGCCGGTGAAGGCCGCGAGCATGAAGATGTAGAGGGCGACGAAGCCGGTGATGGCGGTGGTTGCGTCCATGTGAGTTCCCCTGTGAATCAGCGCGTGCCGATCAGGCGCCTTCGACGGCTTTCCTCGCGGCTTCGTTCTTGATCTCGCCGCCGTGCGTCAGCACGGTCTTGGCGAGCACCTCGTCGGTCCAGTCGATGCGGATCGCGCCGTCCTTCACGAACAGCTCGATCAGGTTGTACTGGTTCTTCGCGTACAGCTCGGAGGCGTGCTCGGCGAGCGCCGACGGGATGTTCAGCGGCGCGAGGATGGTCACCTGTCCGACCTGCACGGTCTCGCCGGGCTTGCTGTACTCGCAGTTGCCGCCGCCTTCACCCGCCATGTCGACGATGACGGCGCCGTTCTTCATGCCCTCGACCTGGGCCTTGGAGATGAGCTTGGGCGACGGCCGCCCCGGGATCGCGGCCGTGGTGATGACGATGTCGGCCTGCTGGATGTGCTTGGTGACGACCGCGGCGACCTTCTCTTTTTCCTCGGCCGTCAGCTCGCGCGCATAGCCGCCTTCGCCGCGCGCATCGACGCCGGTGTCGACGAACTTGGCGCCGAGCGACTCGGCCTGCTCCTTGGTTTCGGGGCGTACGTCGTAGCCTTCCACCATCGCCCCGAGGCGGCGCGCGGTGGCGATCGCCTGCAGACCGGCGACGCCCAGGCCCATGACCAACACCTTGGCCGGACGGATCGAGCCGACCGCCGTGGTCATCATCGGCAGGATGCGCGCCAGATTGGTCGCGCCCAGCAGCGCGCCGTAGTAACCCGACAAGGCAGCCTGCGACGACAGCGCGTCCATGGCCTGCGCACGGGTGATGCGCGGCACCAGCTCCATCGCGAAGCAGGTGATCTTCTTGTCACGCATCAGCTTGACCAGATCCGGCTCGCGGTGCGCATAGACGAAGGACAGCAGGATGCTGCCTTCCTTCATCGCGTTGACGACGTCGGCGGCCGGCGGCTGCACCGCGACGACGATGTCGGCGTCCGATACCAGCCCCTGCGGGTTGGCCGCGATCGCGACTTTCTTGTAGGCCTCGTCCGGAATGCGGCTGGCCGTACCGGCCCCGGCCTGCATGTGAATCTCGCAGCCCAGCCTGACCAGCTTGTCGGCGACGGCGGGCACCATCGCCACGCGCCTTTCGTGGGCGCGCGTTTCCTTGAGCACGGCGATCTTGACCGGCATGTACCAATCCCCTGTGACGAGTATCGAGTTCCCCCAAGCCCTCCGGCCGGCATCCGGCCGAGGCACAAGGAGGCGCAAGTCTAGCGGATGACCTGGGGAATAACACCCAGTCACCCGGTCGGCACGAGCGCGGCGTGCGGTGTAACATGGACCCGCCAGAGCATGAGTGGCTCGCGGATGAAGCCTCGTGCGTCGCAAAAGGACAGCCTGTCCCTGCCGCTGCAAGCGGCCTCGGCGGCGATCGCAAAGGCCAAGTACTTCCAAGCCGGCGAGGACCTCGACGGGCTGCGCCGCCGGCTCGCGCGTGCGCTGGCCACGAGCGAGGCCGATCCCGGCCGCTGGGAGGAAGCTTTCTACCGTGTGCTGCACCACGCCTGGCCGGGCGGCCGCATCATGGCCAATGCCGGTGTGATGGCATCCAGGCCCGCGGCCTCGACCATCAACTGCACGGTGTCGCGCACCATCGACGACTCGATGGCCGGCATCATGCAGGCGGCGAGCGAGGCGGCGCTGACGCTCAAGGCCGGCTGCGGCATCGGCTACGACTTCTCCACGCTGCGCCCGCGCGGTGCGCGGGTCTGCCGTGCCGGCGCGACCACCAGCGGCCCCTTGCCGTTCATGGACGTGTTCGACGCGATCTGCCGCACCGTCTCCAGCGCCGGTGGCCGTCGCGGCGCGCAGATGGCTTGCCTGGACATCGGCCATCCGGACATCGAGGCCTTCATCACCGCCAAGCGCGAAGCCGGACGTCTGCGCAGCTTCAACCTATCGTGCCTGATCAGCGACGCCTTCATCCAGGCGGTGCGCAGCGACGCCGACTGGCCGTTGGTATTCCCGGCATTCGCACCGGAAATGGGCGGCGCGCTGGTGTGGCGGCACTGGCCGCGGCGTGATCCGGCCTACACGGTGGACCACGAGGGCCGCACCGCCTGCCGCGTCTACCGCACGGTCAGGGCACGGTCGCTGTGGCAGCTCGTGCTACGCTCGACCTACGAGTATTCCGATCCCGGCTTCATCCTGATCGACGAGATCAACCGCACGAACCCATTGTGGTTCTGCGAGGACATCCGCGCGACGAACCCTTGCGGCGAACAGCCCCTGCCGCCGTTCGGCGCCTGCCTGCTCGGTTCGGTGAATCTCGCCTCGCTGGTGCGGCGGCCGTTTTCACGCGAAGCGCATTTCGATTTCGACGGCTATGCGCAGGTGGTGCGGGTATTCGCGCGCATGCTCGACAACGTCGTCGAGCTGCACGGCCTGCCGCTGCCCGAGCAGCGCGCCGAGATCGTCCGCAAGCGCCGCCACGGCATGGGCTATTTCGGGCTCGGCTCGGCGCTGACCATGCTCGGCATCCGCTACGGCTCGCCGGAGTCGGTGGCATTCACCGAGCGTGTGACGCGTCTGCTCGCCATCGAGAACTGGCGCGCGGCGCTGGAACTCGCGCGCGAGAAAGGTCCGGCGCCGGCGCTGGCCGAGGACGTGGAGATCACGCCGTCCTTGCTCGCGCAGCAGCCGGCGCTCGCGAACGATGGTATCCGGCCCGGGACGATGCTGCCAGCGCGCGTGCTGCATGCGCGCTACTCGACGCATCTGCAGCGCATCGCCCAAGCCGATCTCGAACTGGTCGCGCAGCTCGCCGAGGTCGGCGCGCGTTACACGCACGCAACCTCGATCGCGCCGACCGGCACCATGGCCGCTTCGGTTGGCAACAACGCCAGCAATGGCATCGAGCCGAGCTTCGCGCACCAGTACACGCGCAACATGATCGTGCCGGGCGAGAAGGCCAAGCGTGCGGTGCGCATGGAATCGTACGAGCTGCTCGCCTATCGGCATCACGTTGACGCCAAGGTCGATGCCGACGATCTGCCCGAGGTCTTCACGGCAACCGCCGCCGGCACCGATCCGCGCGAGCACATCGCGGTGCAGGCCGCGGCGCAGCGCTGGGTCGATGCGGCGATTTCCAAGACCATCAACGTGCCGACCGATCTCGGCTTCGCGGACTTCGAGTCGCTCTACGACGCCGCGATCGACCAGGGGCTGAAGGGCTGCACGACCTTCCGCTTCAATCCCGAGGTGCATCAGGGCGTGCTGGTGACGGATCGCGATCTGGCCGCCACCGAGTATGAGTTCCGTCTCGCCGACGGCCGCAGCGTGCGCCTCCCCGGCGACGCCCAGGTCGAATACGAAGGCGGCATCTACACCGCGGCGAATCTCTACGACGCCCTCAAGGAAGGGTTCTACGGCAAGCTCTAACAGCAGCTTCCAGTTGGCAGTTTCCAGTCAACGGTGACGGCGAAAAGGCATGACCAAGAAAACCAAATCCACCCGCATCGACCAGCCCATCGTCGGCTGGTCGGTGCTGCGCCGGGCGCCGGCGAACGAGATCGCCGACCTCGACCCTTTGTCGCTGCGCATCGACAAGCGCGAGGACGGGAGCTGGGAGTCGGTCACGACCAAGATCACGCTGACCTCGGCCAGCGGGACCAAGACGATCTACTTCGTCATCGGCTTCGGCGTCGTCTGCGGACGCATGAACGGCAAGCCGGTCTGCATCGAGCGGCCGCTGGAGTTCTTCGTGCCGGCCGGGCAGACCGCGGCCGAGCATCAGTGGGTGTCGGCGACCATGCGCACGCTGTCGCTGGCGGCGCGCGGCGGCTTCCTGGTCAAGGCCCTGGCCGATCTGCGCAAGGTGTCCTGGGACCGCGGCCCGGTCTGGTACGGCAAGAACCGCGCCGGCAAGAGCCTGGTGCACGACTCCGAGGTCGCCGCCATCGCCTGGGCGATCCAGCAGGAACTGACCAAGCGCGGGTTTCTCGACGAACACGGCAACGAGCGCCCGCTCGCGGCGCTCGCCGCGCGGTACGCGCGTATGCGCCAGTACCGCGACGCGCTGCCGCTCGACAATCCGCATATTGCGGTGAACGCCGCCCGGGCCGATGCCGTGCCCGTGTCGACCGTGCCGGTCGTCGACCGCTGCCCCGACCCCGACTGCCGCGGCGAGATGGTGATGAAGGACGGCTGTCCGACCTGCCTGGACTGCGGCTACTCCAAATGCGGCTGAGGTGCGCCTGGTCTGGGTGTGCGCCGTGCGTCCGATCCCGGCTCTTAGGCCCGGTTACCGGACCAGTCCAGATCCTTGGTTTCGCCGGTCGCCCACATCGCGGCGAAGCTCAGCAGTGCGGCGGCCGTGAGGTAGTAGCCGACGAATTCGAGGCCGTGGTTGCGGGCGAGCCAGGTCGCGATGTACGGCGCCAGTGACGCGCCGAAGATGCCGGCGAGGTTGAAGCTCAGCGAGGCGCCGGTGTAGCGCACCGCGGTCGGATACAGCTCAGAGAGGATGGTGCCGAGCGGGCCATAGGTGTAGCCCATCAGCGTGAGGCCGATGATCAGCGTCGCCAGCACGCCGGCGGTGCCGGAGTGCAGCAGCGGTGCGAGCACGAGGCCGAACACGGCGATGCCGGCGCTGACCCACAGCAGCGTGCGGCGACGGCCGTGGCGGTCGGCGTACAGCGCCGAGAACGGGATCGTCAGGCCGAAGAAAACGATGCCGACGAGCTGCAGCACGAGGAACTCGCTGCGCGAATAGCCGAGCGCGGTCGTGCCCCAGGTCAGCGTGAACACCGTCATCAGATAGAACAGCACGAAGGTCGCCAGGGCGATCGCGGTGCCGAGGATCAGCGCGCGGCCATGGTGGCGCACGACACTCGCCATCGGCAGGCGCACGCGCGCCTCCTGTTCCAGCGCCTTCTGAAACACCGGCGTCTCCGCGATGCGCAACCGCACCCACAGGCCGACCAGCACCAGCACCGCGCTGGCCAGAAACGGGATGCGCCAGCCCCAGGAAAAGAACTGCTCGTCGCTGAGCACGCCGGAGAGGATCAGGAAGATTCCGCTCGACCCGATGAAGCCCAGCGGTGCGCCGAGCTGCGGGAACATGCCGTACCAGGCGCGCTTGCCGGGCGGCGCGTTCTCGGTCGCCAGCAGCACGGCGCCGCCCCATTCGCCGCCCAGCCCCAGGCCCTGGCCGAAACGGCACAGCGCCAGCAGCAGCGGCGCGACGATGCCGACTTGCGCGTAGGTCGGCAGCAGGCCGATGACGACGGTCGAGATGCCCATCGTCAGCAGCGCCGCGACCAGCGTCGCCTTGCGGCCGATGCGATCGCCGAAGTGGCCGAACAGCGCCGAGCCCAGCGGTCGTGCGAAGAAGGCGATCGCAAAGGTGGCGAGCGACTGCAGCATCGACGAGGTCGGATCCCCGGCCGGGAAGAACAGCGTCGGGAACACCAGCACCGCGGCGGTGGCGTAGATGTAGAAGTCGAAGAACTCGATCGTCGTGCCGATCAGGCTCGCGAACAGCACGCGTCGCGGCGAATTGCCGCCGTTGTGGACAGCGCTCATCGTGTGGAAATCTCCCGGCCGGTTGCTCCGGCGCGCGCCGATTGTGCGGCAGGGCTGAGGGCGCGCGCCACGGCAAAGAAATCCGCGATGATGGGCGCCCGGTCCAGATCGGAGAATGCCCATGCGCCCGCTGTCCTTCGCGCTGCCTGCCCTCGTGCTCATGGCGTTGCTCGGCGCCTGCCAAGACCGCGACCCGCCGCCGCCGATGGAGCCGGTCGAAGGTCGGAAGGAAACCCGCGGCATCCGCAACACCGAGGCCATCGGCTACGCCGGCGATGCCATCGCCGACGAGGTCGACGCCGCGCTCGATGCCATGGATGAACGCACCTCGCAGCTCGACGCTGCCATCGAAGCGCAGACGCCATGAAAAATGCGGGCGCCGCGTTCGCGACGCCCGCATCGGCGATACGCTCGAAGCCGCGTCAGTCGCGGACTTTCAGCTCCACGCGCCGGTTGAGGCTGCGGCCTTCCTCGGTCTCGTTGCTGGCGATGGGCTGCGACTCGCCGTAACCCACCGGCTGCATGCGGCTGGCCGGCACGCCCTGATCGACCAGATAGCGCTTCACCGCATTGGCGCGGCGCTCGGACAACCCGAGGTTGTACGCCTCGGTGCCGATCCAGTCGGTATGTCCCTCGACGTCGACGTTGATGTTCGGATAGGCCTTCAGCGTACCGGCGACGTCGTTGAGGATCAGGCGCGCCTCGGGGGTGAGCCGGTCGGAGTCGAATTCGAAGTTCACGCCGCGCAGGATGAAGCGGCCTTCGAGCGCGCAGCCGCGCTCGTCGACGCGTTCGCCCGGCCGCGGCTTGCGACAGTCGCCTTCGGGCGCGCAGCCGTCCGGCAGCACCTTGAGGCCCGGCGGCGTGTTCGGGCATTCGTCGAGATAGTCGGGGATGCCGTCACCGTCCGAATCCAGCGGGCAGTTGTCGGGACCGACCGGAATGCCGGGCGGCGTGTCGGGACACCGAATCTCCGGCGCCGCGGCCGGGGCCACGTAGGGCACCGTCGCCGGCGCGGCTGCCGGCGGCGCCGGACGCTCGGCTGGCGCGAAGGTGTAGCGCAAGCCCAAGCCGAGTTGGTGGGCCTGATACTCGGTGCTCAGCGTGCCGCCGTCGCGGGTACGGTACTCCGGGTCGTTGGCGCCGGCGTAGCGATAATCCAGCGACAACGCCGCACGCTCGGACAGCGCAAAACCGACGCCGGCGCCCAGTTGCCAGGCGAAGCCAGTGTCGTCGGCATCCTCGTCGCCGGAGATGCTCGAACGCTGCACTCCGATACCGCCGCCGAGGTAAGGGTACGCTGCCTTCGGGATTGAAGTCCTGCCAGACGTTGGCCATCGCCCGCAGCGTGTCGAGACTGCTGCTGGAGCGTACCGTCGTGCTGCTGCCGCCCGCGGAGGTCAGCGTGACCTCGTCCCAGTCGTTCTCGCCATAGGCGAGGCTGAACTCCGGGCGCAGCCCGGTCATGGTGCGGTAGCCTAGCACCAGTTCCGCCGCCCAGCCGGTCTCGTAGCTAATTTTCGTGCGCAGACGCTCGCCGGGGGTGGGATCGGTGGGGTCGGTGCCAGGCGTGCCGCCACCGACGAGGCCGAGCAGGCAGCCTTGCGGGCTGAGCCAGCGAGCCCAGGCCGAGCAGGTCGCCGAGCAGGCAAGTCTGCCCCGGCGTTCCTGGCGCGCCCGGGTCCCCCGGAATCACGATTTCGCCGTCCGACTCCGCCAAGGCGCTGGCGTAGCCGCCGATCCCGTAGTACCAGCCGGCGTCGGGGGCCGCGGCCCAGGCCGTCGCGCTGGTCAGCAGGCTCACCGTCGCCAGACAGCCGGCTGCGCAGCCGAGCGCCACGGATTCCCAACATGATTTCTCCGCCATCGATGCACTCCACCCCGACAAGGTCTTGTGTTTTGCGTCGCCGCGGTGTTCAGCCGCCGAGCGCAGAGACTGGCGACTGGGTAGCGAGCTGATCGCTGGCCATCATTCTAGGGGCCGGCCGCCCCGGCTGGGGAGTGGGGTGGGCGCGCGTCACGAGGGCGACCCGGTGCGCTGGCGCGGGGCCGGCTACCACGCCGGCGGCGCGTGCTCGCGGTGGTGGACCAGGATGCGCCGGTACGGTTCCGGATCCTTGATGTGCACCACGTCGCCTTCGCGCGGGAAGGTCCAGTCGTAGAGCCTTGACAACCAGAAGCGCAGCGCGGCGGCGCGCAGCACCAACGGCCACTGCGCGCGTTCGGCCTCGCTCAGCTCACGGCGCGCGCGGTAGGCCGCGGTCATTGCCTGCCAGCGCGCCGGGTTGAGTCGGCCGTCGGGCTCGAAGCACCAGTCGTTGAGTGTGACCGCGAGATCGTAGGCCAGCGCGTCGTTGCAGGCGTAATAGAAATCGATGACGCCGGTCAGGCGATCGTCGACGAACAACACGTTGTCGCGGAACAGGTCGGCGTGAATCACGCCCTGCGGTAGCGCACCCAGATCGAGCCGCGCCTGTGCCGCGAGCTCGTCCTCGATCAGCGCGCGCACCGCGGCGTCCGTCGTCTTCTGCGCCAGCAGGCGCCCGGTTTGTTCGCGCCAGGCCGCGCCGCGGGCGTTCGCGCAGCGGCCCGGGTAGGACAAACCGATCACGTGCAGCTCGCCGAGCGCCCGACCGACCTGTCGGCACTGTTCCAGGTCGGGGAACAGCACGCTCTGGCCGGTGAGCCGCCGCACCAGCGCGGCCGGCTTGCCATTGAGGCTGGTGAGCGCGCCGCCGGCGCGCGTGTGCAGCGGCATGGCGCTGGCAAAGCCGTGTGCCGCCAGATGCTCCATCAAGCCGAGGAAGAACGGCAAGTCGTCGACGTTGAGCCGCTCGAACAGTGTCAGCACCCAGCGCCCGTCCGTCGTGTCGACGAAGTAGTTGGTGTTCTCGACGCCCTCGCCGATGCCCTGAAAACCGATCAGCTCGCCGACCGGATACTGCTTCAAGAATTCACGCAGCTCGGCGTGGCTGACTTTGGTGAAGACGCTCATGAGACGCGAAACGTGAGACGTGGGGCGGAGCTTATGCTGGTTTGGGAAGTCGCGGCCATGGGTGAGCCGCGTAGCCGCGAACGCTGCGCCAGGGATGGCGCGGCTGGACCGCTGCGCGCAGCAGGATTGTGCAGCACCCGGGGCCGCGGTTTGACGGGCCGCCTTCACCGCCGCCAGAACGCCGGCGTGAACACGATCAAAAAAGTGAAGATTTCCAGGCGTCCGGCGACCATGGTCACGATCAGCACCCATTTGCCGAAGTCGGTGAGGTGCGCCATCGTCGCGTTGACCGAGCCCAAGCCAGGGCCTTCGTTGTTGATCGCCGCGGCGACCGCCGAGAACGCGGTGACCGGGTCGAGGCCGGTGGCGATCATCACGAAGGTCAGCAAGATGGTCAGGCCCACGTAGACCGAGAAGAAGCCGCCGACCGCGTAGACGATGTCGTCGGGCACGCTGCGCTCGCCGAACTTCAGCGCGATGGTCGCGTTGGGGTGCAACAAGCGCTGCAGCTCGCGCGCAGCCTGTTTGAGGAACAGCACCAGGCGCGCCACCTTGACGCCGGCCGCGGTCGAGCCGGCGCAGCCCATCATGAAACCGGATAGCACGATCAAAAGCGGCACGTAGAGCGGCCACGGCGTCGGATCTGCGGTCGCGAACCCGGCGTTGGTGCCGTAGGCGATGAGCTGGAACATGCCCTTGCGGATCGCGGTGCCGGCATCCTCGTAGGTATCGAACCACCACAGCGGAACGCACACCAGCACGCCGAAGGTCACGACGATGAAGAGGTAGGCGCGAAACTCGGTGTCGCGCAGATACGTGAGCAGCGAGCGTCGTCGCCAGGCGACGAAGTGCAGCGTGAAGTTGGTCGCACCGATCAGCATGAAGGCCATGCACGCGAGCTCGATCGGCAGGCTCTGGAAGTGGCCGATGCTGGCGTCGTAGTTCGAGAAACCGCCGGTCGAGACCGTCGACATGGCATGACACAGGGCGTCGAAGAAACTCATGCCCAGCAGCCAATACACCAGGGTGCAGAGCGCCGTGATCGTCACGTAGATGAGCCACAACGCGCGCGCGGTGCTGGCGATGCGCGGCGTGAGCTTGGTGTCCTTCATCGGCCCCGGCGTCTCGGCGCGGAACAACTGCATGCCGCCGACGCCGAGCATCGGCAAGAGTGCGACGGCGAGCACGATCACCCCCATGCCGCCGAGCCAGTGCAGTTCGACGCGGTAGAACAGGATGGACCGCGGCATGTGGTCGAGCCCGCTGGCGACGGTGGCGCCGGTCGTCGTCAGTCCCGAGGTCGCCTCGAACATCGCATCGACGACGGTGAACCAGCCCGCGTCGCACAGATAAAACGGGATCGCACCGAAGGTCGAGAGCACGACCCAGAACAGCATCACCACCAGAAAGCCGTCGCGGATCTTCAGATCCGCCGTCGCCCGCCGCACTGGAAACCAGATCGCCGCGCCCGCCGCCGCGGTGATCGCAAGGCCGGCGAAAAACGCGCCGAGCTCGCCTTCACCGCGCAGCAGGCTGATCAGCAGTGGCGGCAGCATGGTGCTGGAGAACACCATCAAGAGGATGCCGGTCACACGCTGCACCGCGGCGAAGCGGTGCGGCGACGAACGGATCCCATGCGCGGACGCGGCGGCCATTTGTGGCGAGCGTTCAGAAGAAGTTCAGACCAACTTGGAACAGCTTCTCGACGTCCTTCACGCACTTCTTGTCGACAATGAACATGATCACGTGATCCTCGGCTTCGATCACGGTGTCATGGTGTGCGATGATGACCTCGTCGCCGCGCACGATGGCGCCGATGGTCGTGCCCGGCGGCAGCTTGATCTCCTCCAGCCGCCGGCCGACGACCTTGGAGTTGTGGCGATCGCCGTGCGCGATCGCCTCGATCGCCTCGGCGGCGCCGCGGCGCAGCGAATGTACCTTGACCACGTCGCCACGGCGCACGCGCGAGAGCAGCGCCGACACCGTCGACTGCTGCGGCGAGATCGCGATGTCGATGCTGCCGCCTTCCACCAGATCCACGTACGACAGCCGGTTGATCAGGCACAGCGCCTTGCGCGCGCCCATGCGCTTGGCCAGCATCGCGGAGAGGATGTTGGCCTCGTCGTCGTTGGTGATCGCGCAGAAGACGTCGACGTCCTCGATGTTCTCCTCGCGCAACAGCGCCTCGTTGGCGGCATCCCCGGTGAGCACGATGCTGTGCTGGAGCTGTTCGGACAGGAACTCCGCGCGCTCCTTGAACTTCTCGATGATCTTGACCTGGATCTTGCTCGATTCGAGCGCGCGCGCGAGGCGCAGGCCGATCTTGCCGCCGCCGGCGAGCATCACGCGCTTGACCGGTTTGTCGAGCCGGCGCAGCTCGGCGATGATCTTGGGGATGTGATCGCGCGCGGCGACGAAGAACACCTCGTCCTCGGCCTCGATGATGGTGTTGCCCTCGGGAATGATCGGACGCCCGCGTCGGTAGATGGCCGCGACGCGCGCGTCGATCCCCGGCAGATGCTGCGGCAGTTCCTTGAGCTGGCGCGACACCAGCGGGCCGCCGTAGTAGGCCTTGACGCCGACCAGGCGCACGCGAGCGTCGGCAAAATCGACGACCTGCAGCGCACCCGGATACTCGATCAGACGCTGGATCAGGTCGGTGACGAGCTGCTCGGGCGAGATGCGCAGATCGACCGGCAGGGCGTCGTCGCCGAACAGCTTGTCCTCCTTGAGGTAATCCGCCGCGCGCACGCGCGCGATCTTGGTCGGCGTGTTGAACAGCACGTTGGCGATCTGGCAGGCGAGCATGTTGGTCTCATCGCTGCCGGTGACGGCGATGATCATGTCGGCGTCGTCGGCACCGGCCTGGCGCAGCGTGCTCGGGTATGAGGCATGCCCGAGCACGGTGCGGATGTCGAGCCGCTCCGCCAAGCTCGCCAGCGGCGCGCCATTGAGATCGACGACGGTGACGTCGTTGCGCTCGCTGGCGAGGTTCTCGGCCAGCGTCGAGCCGACCTGACCGGCACCGAGAATGATGATCTTCATGCGGCGCGCACCTTACGCCCGCTCATGTTGCGGTGCAATACATGTCGGCCTTCAGCCGCGCCCGAGCTGCTGGCGGCGCCAGGCGCCGGGCGCTTGCCCGGTCCAGCGGCGAAAGGCGTTGTGGAAGGTGCTTTGCTCCGTGTAGCCGAGCAAAAAGGCGATCTGGGTCAGCGACAGGCTCGCGTCGCGCAGCAGGTTCTCGGCGGCGTGCAGCCGCACTTCGTCGAGTACCGACTGGAATGGCCGGCCGAGCGCGCCGAGGTGGCGTTGCAGCGTACGCGTAGAGGTGCCGAGCGCGGCCGCGGCCTCTGCGAGCGAGACGCGGCCATTGGCGAGGTTGCGCGCGAGCACGCCCTTGAGCTCAGTCAGCAGCGGCGGCTCGCCTTCGAGAATGCGCAAGAGCGACTGCGCGCGTGCCTCGACCTGCTGGCGCAGATCCTCGTCGGCCGAGGCCACCGGCAGTTCGAGATAATAGGCGGGGAACACCATCTTGCTGTGCGGCTGGCCGAAGCGCAGCTCGCCGCCGAATACGCGTTCGAAGGCGCGTGTGTCCGGCGGCGCCGCAAAGTGGAGGTGGGCGTCGAAGCGCAGATCCGGCCGGTCGGCCAGCCAGCGCATGAACGTCGCGCGCGCGGCCAGCATGAACTGCGCCACCGCGCCGGAGGGCGGCGTGGCGTGCGGCCAGATCCACAGCAGGTGCACGCGATCGCCGACGCGCTCGACGCGCGGCTGGCCGATCTGGCCGAGCAGGCGGATGTAGCGCGCGAGTTGTGCGGCGACTTCGCCGAGCGTCGCGCAGTTCATCAGCACGTGGCCGAGCACGCCCAGGTGGCGCAGGTGCAGGCTGGCGCCGGCTTTGAGGGGCAGGTCCGGCTCACCGAGCGCGGCGATCGCGCGGTCGAACATGTCGATCCACTCGGCGAGCGGGATCTCTTCGTGGCCGCGCGCGGCTTCGAGCTGGCGCACGCGAAGCTCCGGATACAAGGCGACCGGATCGATGCCGCGCGCGCAAGTAATCGAGCAGGCCGCGTGCATACAGCGACGCAATGACGCCGCCGGGGATCGGATTGCCTGCTCGGGGAGATGCCTGCGCCACCACGGTGGCGCGATTTCTCAAGCAAACGGCGGCTTTCGTCAAGACACCGTGCGTGTCGGGCCAGAAAATGAACGTGCCGTCGGGTTGCCGAGCGCTGCGCACGGGCGCGCACGGGCGCTCGATTCGGCACGCCATGGGTGACGGTGGAACGTCCCCGAATGGCGCATGAGGGCGACACGGCCAGGATGGGCCCGGTTGCCGGTCGCGGCCACGGGCCGCGGCGGTGCGAACGCTGGGCGCGTGGCGAACGCAGGATGCGTCGACCGCGTTCCCGTGAGAGGAGAGTGATGCGGTACTTCCACCCGAGCAAGGTGCGCGGCCATGCGCTGCTCGTGCTGGCCTGCGCGTTTTTGAGTGCCTGCGGTGGTAGCGGCCGGGTCGAGGTTGGCGGGGGTCCGATGGATCCGGGCGTGCCCGGCGGCGAGGCCTGCGTCGCCGAGCACTGGTGTGCCGGGGCTGCGAGCGTCATCGTCACGCCGAGCCAGCAGCACATCGACGGCGTCGACGAGGCGCGCCTGTACGTCGGCAGCAAGCTGCAGCAGTTCAATCTGGGCGGTTTCGGGGTCAATCCGCTGCAGAACCTGCCCAATCCCTTTGCCCAGTTCGGCCCTGCACTGACCCAGCCGGCGCAGTTGCCGGTGTACGAATCCGCGCGTCACGGCGAGGCCGAGCATACGTATCTGCGGCTCTTGCTGCTCGAGGTCGACGGCGCGCGCGTGGTGTTCGTGACCCTCGATGCCATCGGCGCCGGCAATCTGATCCAGGATGGTGTGCGCGCATCGATCGTCGAGGCGAGCTGTGCGCGCCAGGCCTGCGTCGATCCCGATCACATCCTGTTCGGGCAGACGCACACGCATGCCGGCGCCGATCTGCAGGGTCTGTGGGGCGGGGTGCCGCAGGACTGGATCGACCACACGCTCTACGCCGCCGCCGCGCAGGCGACGCGCGCGGCGATCGACGCACGGCGGCGCGCGCGCGTGCGCATCGCTTCGGGTCAGACCTCGGACTTCAACAACTACCGGCGGCCGCGCGTCGATCCGAGCCACGATGCCGATGCGCACCTGGCGCTGCTCACGGTCGAATCGACCCGCGGCGAGGCGATCGCGCAGCTGCTGCAGTATGCGGCGCATCCCACCAGCATCAACGAGGACCCGCGCATTCCGCACGCCGACTACGTCTACGGCGCGATGCGCCGGCTCGAACGCCGCGGCGGCGTGGGCCTGTACTTCAACGGCCCGATCGCCGACGCCTCGCCCGCCGGCGGCGCGTGCAGCTTCGACGAGCCGAACGCCTACGAGCGCGTGCGCTGCCGCGGCGAGGCGCTGGCCGAGTTCGCACTCCGCCAGCCGTCGCGCGACGTCGCGCCGCAACTTTCGGTGCGCAGCGTCACCGCGACGCTGCCGGTGACCAATCCGTTGTTCGCGGCGGTGGCGCCGATCGGCGCGTTCAACCGCTACTACGACTTCACGCCGACGCTGGTCACCGACATCCCGGTGCTCGGCGAGATTCTCGGCGAGGTGCAGACCGAAATCGGCCAGGCGCCGACGGTCGCGCAGACCCTGGTCACGCGCGTGAGTCTGGGCGGCGCCGGCGGCGTCGAGATCGCGACGATTCCGGGTGAAGCCACCAACACCTTCGGCGAATTCATCCGCGCGCTCGCCGAGACCGCCAACCCCGGCGCGACGACGATGCTGCTCGGGCTCACGCAGAACAGCTTCGGCTACATCCTGCCGGAGGAGGAGTTCAGCTATGTCGATGGCTCCGGCGATGCCGGCTTCCTGATTCCATTCACCGGCTACGAAGAATTCGTCTCGCTCGGCCCGCTGACCGCGCCCTTGCTGCGCTTGCAGGCCTATCTGCCGCTGTTCGACGCCGAGCCGCCGGCCTACGTGCCGACGTACCTGCGCAGTTGCGTGGACAGCACCGCGAGCAGCGAGTGTCTGATCGCGGAACTGGCGCGCGACCTCGAGTACGTGCAGAGCGCGCAGGCCGCCAATTGCCGCGATGCCGGGGCCCCGGAAGCCTTCTGCGCGCTGCTCGATCCGCAAACGCCGCTCGCCGGTGCGTGCCTGCAACTGGGCCTTCTGCCCGCCGAGTTCTGCGGATTGCTCGGCGACGACGAGCCAGCGTCGAGCCCATGAAGCGCAAGGTCGCACTGCTGCTGTGGGGACTCACGCTCGCCGCCTGCGATGGTGGCGGGTCATCCAGCGCCGGAACGCCGACGCCGAGCGCTACGCCGAGTCCCAGCCCGGCTCCGAGCGCGACGCCGACCCCCACGCCGAGCCCGAGCGCCACGCCCACGCCGAGCGCAAGCCCCACGCCCAACCCGACGCCGACTGCCACGCCGAGCCCCACGCCGACCCCAACCGCATCGCCGACCCCGAGCCCCACACCCGGCGACGTCGGTCGCGGCGAAGGGGTCATCGGCGCGCTCGCCGATCTGGGTGCCGACAGCCATGCGCTGATCGATGCGGTCCTTGCCGGCGATGCCGAGCGCGGTGCGGCCGCGTTGCAGACCGCGCTGGCCAATCTCGGCGCCAATCTGGCCGAGCTCGGGAACGCGCAAGACCTCGAATCCTTACTCGGACTCGACGAGAACCTGCAGACGCTGCTGGCCCGCGCGGTGGCGGCCGAGCGCAGCGCGGAGGCAGTAGTGCTGCAAGGGGCGCAGATCACGGCGTGGTCGGTCCCGAGCGCGGTCGGTGTTGCGCATCCCTACCCGTCCGGCGCGCTGCTCGAACAATGCCCTTCGCCGCTGGATCAGGTCTGCGACCCGATCATCGCGCTGCTGCGCTCCCTGGTGCCGAACGGTGGGCCAGTCCGCGACGCGCACAATGGCACGCTGATCTATCCCGTCGCCGGGCAGGGGATCAGCGGTGTGCCCATCGACCAGATCGCCGCCTACGCCTGGCGCGATGGCGCCTGGGTCGAGATTCCGGTTCAGGTCGACGAGCGCATGCCGTACTTCCTCGCCAACGGCAACAGCACCTTCTCGATCTACTCGGGCACCGACTACGAGCTGTCCTATGTCTGGGACACTGAGTCCTGGGGCATGACCCAGGGCGACTGCCGCCGTGAGTACGACACCAACGGCACCGACGACGGTGTCAACGAAGGACTGCCGGCCGCTGTCGCCGATCCGGTCGCCGGCCTCGATGCCGACGACGAGATCGTCTTCATGGCCGCGGACGCGGGCGGCATCGCGCCTGCTGGCAGCCATCCGGCCGACACGATCCCCGGCAGCGGCCAGCAGGTCACCTTGTTCGACGTGCTGTCGCCGTCGACGCTGCGCACGGTCTACCTGTTCCGCCGCGCGAGCGGCACGACGCCGAGCGCGCCGCACTACGTGCACTACACGCGCGACGCGAACGCCGATGAGTGGATCGATCGTCACCGTTTCGCCGACGACGATCCGGAGAAGCTCGGCACCAGCAACACCAACTACGGCGCTAACCTAACCGGCACGATCTGCGTCGATTCGCTCGACCAGTACTACGGCGACCGGACGACCTGTACGGCGCGCGAAGGCGGCGGTTTCATCTGCCCGTCGAACGATCGCTTCCCACGCGACGGCGTGACGGTGACGACGGCGAACTACCGCTGGCGGGCCAGTGGCCGCTGGATGGTGCGTGACCTGCGCATCCGCGCGCCGGGCGATACCGTGCCCACGGCGCCGGACGCGCAGGCGGCCTATTGGAACACCCGTCCCGACCTGATCGACCGCTGGAAAGGGCGTGCCTTCCAGCAGTCGCCGGATTCGGTGGTCTCGCTGGTCGGCTTCGAGGACGAGCAGGTCAACTGGGAGGCCAATTCGAGCCTGATCGGCGAGCGCTGCGGTCCGGTGCGCTGTATCCGCGAAGTCTGGGGCGCGGACTCCGGGACGAACGTCACCAAGACCGAGACCTTCTACCGCGACGCGATCAGCTACCGCTACCGCGTGCGCGTGCATCCGATCCCGCCGGACGGTCTGTACGCCGCCTGGGACTACAACCGCGCGGCGATGGTGCCGACGCCGGATGAGCGCGAGGCCGGCGTTCCGGGCGGCCGCTACTACTCGATCCTGCGGCCGCAGGGCGTGCCGATCGACGGCGTCAACGACGAGCTCGGCAACGTCGATGGCTTCGCGCCGCTGTTCGGCTTCTGCCCGTCCAGCGATGGCGTGTCGCCGCCCAACGCCGACGGCCGCTGCCCGGCCTTCATCGACGTGCCTGATCCGAGCTTCAACCCGCCACTGGCTTTCGACAACTGGGAACAGGTGTCCGGAAAGGGCGATGGCGGCGCCCTGGTCTACACCTTCCTGATCCGCGGCGCGACCTCCCTGCTCAATCCGCTGGTGGTGCCGTACTACCGCGACGATGCCTGCCTCGACGATGGCACCGGTGACGATCCGGTGCCCCGGCCGTTTCCGGGCGACAACTCCGGCGACGAGCGCGTGCGCGAGGCTTACGTCGCCCGCGCGCGTGCGCAAACCGGCAACGCCGCGCTCGAGTACGCCGACCTCGACTGCCACCAGCGCCAGGGCGCTCACGCCGCGCACGGCGTGCACTTCTTCGCGCTGCATGACAGCGACAACGCGCTTTTGGGCCTGCCGCTGACCGAAGTCGACGGCGAGCAGTGGCAATTCATCGTGCCAGCAGACCGCCCGCGCAACCTCGCCGAGCCGTACGCGAACGTCGCGCGCTTCCCGCTGCGGGCCATCGTGGCGCCGGCGCCATGAGCGGCGTCGGGCCCTTCCTGCGGCGGGCGCTGCCGGCAGCGGTGCTGATGCTCGCGGCCTGCGGCGGCTCGCAGCCGACGTCCGGCGGATCGTCGCCGACACCGCCACCGGCGAGCGGCGAGATCAAGGTCCGCGTCGGCGTCGGCATCACCGACATGACGCCGGAAGTCGGCTACTGCGCCGGCCAGTACTGCGACTTCGCCACCGACACGCTCGGCGGACTAATCGACGGCGATCTCGATCCGTTCCTGACGCACAAGCTCAAGCACGCGAGCTACGGCGTGCAGTCGCGGCTGACGGCGCGCGCGATCGTCGTCGAAGGGGCCAACGGCAAGCGCATCGCCCTGCTCAAGACCGACAATTACCTCGCGCAGGACATGCTGCAGCGGCGCGTCGCGCAACTGCTCGAAGACGGCGATTCTGGCATCGGCCACGCGCAAATCCTGCACCACGTCACCCACAACCACAGCTCGGCGTACGCATCGACGCTCGCCGCCGGCGTGTGGCTGTTCCAGGACGTGTTCGACGCACGCTTCTTCGAGCATCAGGCGCGGCAGATGGCGGCGGCGATCGAGCAGGCGGCGGCGAATCTCAAGCCGGCGCGCATGGCGGCGATGCAAATCCAGCACCGCATCTACAAGGGCAACGTCGTGCGCCTGGCGACCGCGATCGACGGCACGCCGGCCGGCTATCCACTGGAATACGGCGACCGCGGCCTGGTCGTGATCCGCTTCGATGACCTGTCCGATCCCGAACAGCCGCGGCCGCTCGCCGCCTGGGTCAACTGGGGCGAGCATCCGGAGAGCCTGGATCCGCACGATCTGCACAGCGCCGATTTTCTCGCCGCGCTCGAACGCTTCGTCGACCGCGAACTCGGCGCGCCGCTGGTGTTCAGCCAGGGCGATGTCGGCAGCGCCGAGAACAGCGGCGACCGTGCCGAGATCCTCGCCGACGACGGCTCGGTCTGCGGCCGCTGGCCGAGCGAGGCCGAAGCGCCCGAAGCCGATACCTGCGCCGACGGCGAAGGCACGATCCGCGACTGGAACCACCGGGGCTATGTGCAGACCGAGCGCAACGTGCGCTACCTCGCCGACGACATCTTGCGCGCCTGGGATCTCGCCGGCACGGCGCAGGCGACGGTGCCGTTCTCGTCCGACTTCACCGTCGACTGGCGCTCGGCGTGGGTGCCCGGGCCGCTGTCGCATCCGCTGCCGACGGTGTCGAACTGCAACACCGAGCTGAGCTTCGGCGGCGATGTCGGCGTGCCGGTGCTCGGCCTGCCGGATTGTTCGCGTAACGGTGTGCCGGGAGAGAACCCGCTCACCGGCATCAGCGCGACGATCTACGCGACGCTCAAGGCCGAAGGCGTGCCGGTGCCGGATCACTACAGCGCTCCGAGTGTCGGCCTCGTCGAGGAGAACGCGCGCATACACCTGCAGGCGATGCGCCTCGGCGATATTCTGCTCGCGTCCTGCGCCTGCGAGCCGCAGGCCGACCTGATCCTCAATCTCGAATCGCGCGCGAACGACATCACGGGGGACATCTACGCCGGCTTCGACTGGGCCTGCCTGATCGGCGAGTTCCGCGACGACCCGCGGTACGCCGAGGCCTGCGCGATCCAGGCGCGATACTTCGATCCGCTCGATCCCGAGAACAACGCCGGCGAGATCCCCGGTGACAACTTCGCGCCCGAGGCGATCGCACGCATGCGCGCCCAGGTGCACAACGACGCGCGCGGCTGGGACGCGCCCGAGAACGTGTTGCGCGCCCAAAGCGAGCCGGCGGACGCGACGCAGATCTGGGGCAACTTCACCCGCGAGGAGATCCAGGATCTCGGCGTGCCGGGTTATCGGCTGGTCGTCGGCGTCGGCCACGCCGGCGACTACAACGGCTACACGGTGAGTTATCGCGAGTACATGAACCGCGATCACTACCGCAAGGCGCTCACCGCCTACGGCCCGCACACCGCGGACTACATGGTCACACGGTTGGTGCGCATGGGCGCCGCGCTCAAGGGCGGCCCCGAGCTCGCGCCCGAACCACTCGACGTGCTGGCCACGGTCGATGCGCTGCGGCAAGAGACGCTGGCGCGCACCGTCGGCGCCGCCAGCGCCGTCGCCTACGACACCTGGCAGGCCGGCCTGCCCAACGACGCCGGCGAGCCGGAGCCGCTGCAACAGCCGGCCGACATCACGCGCTTTACCATGGCGCAGTTCGTCTGGCGCGGCGGCTCCACCGCGGTCGACAACCCGCGCGTGGTCGTGCAGCGGGAGACCGCACCAGGGCAGTGGACCGACCACGCCGACCAGAGCGGCGAGGTGATCACGCGTGTCGAGTTTCCGGACGGCGTGCCCGGCGTGCTGCGCACATACGCGGGCATGCAGGAATGGATCTGGACCGCCGGCTTCGAGGCCTACAGCGCGCATCCGGCGCGGCTGGGCTCGACCCCACCGGGGCGTTACCGCTTCTGCGTCGAGGGCCGCACGCGCCAGGCCTTCGCGACCAAGAATTACGCGTTCTGCTCCGAGCCGTTCACCGTCTCGGTCTGGGACGGGATCGGCATCGAGAATCTAAGCGTGGCGGACGACGCGATCACCTTCGACGTCGCGCCCATCGTCTACCCGCGCACGCCAGGCGAGACGGCCTTCCCGTTCATCGCCGACAACGGCAGCGCGCGCATTTGCGACACCTGCTCGTTCCGGCCCTGGGCGCGGCAGGGCGTGTTCGATCGCGCTGTCGTCGAACTGGTAGGGGATGCAGGGGGTGGTGGTGTAGACGGTGTCAGGGAGTTGCCGGCGTCCTGCGACGCACAAGGTAGAAGCTGCCGCGTCGAGGTGACGCTGGCACCGGGGGATCGTGCCACCGTGCGAGTGTTCGACCGTGATGGGAACAGCGGAAGCATGGTGGCGCGGTAGGGGGAGATAGCTCCGCGGGACCGTCGGGGGGCGGTTCCGCGGAGCCTGTCTTTTTCCTCTTGCCGTCGCACTCGCCGCCTGCGGGCGCACAGGAACGCCGGACATCGCCGCGTCAGCGCCTGATCCTGCGCCATCGCCGAACGCCTCGGCATCGAGACCTTCGTGCTCGACGACGGCTGGCCGGCGCGCTCCGGAGACCAGTGACCGGACGCCGCCGTCGACGACGGGCGCTGCGCCCAGCCACGTCACGGCGATCCGATGTTCGCGTCGCGCTTCCCGGATCCCGAATTCAAGGCGATGCGTGTGTGTTCCGCATCGAACGCGAATACTGAGCGCTTGACAGGATCGTCAGCGCTCAGGTGAAACGCCGCCCGTGCAGGCGGCGCGCCGCCATCGCCTCGCGGGCCGAAAGCGGCCGTCCGCCGGGCCACTGCAGGAGGTCGAGCTGCAGGCTGCCGCTGCCGCAGGCCACGCGCAGCATGCCGTCGGTGACGATCGTGCCCGCGGGTGCGTCGATGGCGGCGGCCGGCCGCGCCGCGAGCACGCGCACGCGCTCGCCGTCGAGCTCGCTCCAGGCCATCGGCACCGGATTGAAGGCGCGCACGCGGCGCGCCAGCGTCTGGGCATCGGCGGACCAGTCGATGCGCGCCTCGTCCTTGCTCAGCTTCGAGGCGTAGGTCGCGCCCTGCGCCGGCTGCGGCGTCTCGTGCAGGCGTCCGGCCGCGAGCGCATCGAGGGCGTGCACTATCAGCCGGGCGCCGAGCGCGGACAGGGTGTCGTGCAGTTGTCCGGCGGTGGTGTCCTCGCCGATCGGCACCGCCTCACGCAGCAGCATCGGTCCGGTGTCGAGGCCGGCGTCCATGCGCATGATGGTGATCCCGGTCTCGCGGTCGCCGGCTTCGATCGCGCGCTGGATCGGCGCCGCCCCGCGCCAGCGCGGCAGCAGCGAGGCGTGGATGTTCAGGCAGCCGTGGCGCGGGATGTCGAGTACCGCCTGCGGTAGGATCAGCCCGTAGGCGACGACCACCATCACCTCGGGCGACAGTGCCCGCAGCTCGGTCTGTGCTTCGGCGCGCAGCTTTTCCGGCTTGAACACCGGCAGGCCGAGCGCCTCGGCACGTAGCGCGACCGGCGACGGCGTGAGCTTGCGGCCGCGCCCGGCCGGGCGGTCGGGTTGGGTGAAGACGCCGACGATCTCGTGCCCGGCCGCGTGCAGCGCCTCGAGCGTGGCGACCGAAAACGCCGGCGTGCCGGCGAAGACGAGGCGCATCGTGCGACCCTCAGGCGGCCTGCTGTTTGCGCAGCTTCTTGAGTAGGCGTTCGCGCTTGATGCTGGACAGGCGGTCGATGTACAGCTTGCCGTCGAGATGGTCGATCTCGTGCTGGATCGCCTGCGCCAGCAGGCCGTGGGCTTCGATCTCCCAGGGTTTGCCGTGGCGGTCGAGCGCGCGCAGCTTCAGCCGTGCGTAGCGTTCGACCTTCTCGCCGACGCCGGGCACCGACAGGCAGCCTTCGTCCATCATCTCGGCATCTTGCGGCTCGCTGATCTCGGGATTGATCATGACCATCGGCGCCGGCTGGGTCTTGTCCTCGGTACAGTCCATCACCGCGACGCGCAGCGGCACGCCGACCTGCGTCGCCGCGAGGCCCACGCCGGGCGCGGCGTACATGGTCTCGAACATGTCGTCGATCAGCTTCTGCAACGCCGCGTCGAACTCGCGCACGGGGGCGGCCTTCTGGCGCAGGCGCGGGTCGGGATGGTGGAGTATCGTGAGCAAAGCCATGTGCGGGCGAGGACCCTGTGTAGAAATGACCCTCAAAGTTGACGGCAAACGATTGAGCCGTCTACAGTTTGGCCGTTCAGGCGCAACCTGCGGGGAAGGTGCCGCCATGCCCGATTATACCGGTTCGAGGACCTTGCTCGGCATCGCTGCCGTGGCGATGTCGTGCCTGGTCGCCTGTGCACAGACCGGTGAACGCAAGCGCTACGCGCCGGCGCCGGCGGAGGCCGCAACGGTACCGCAGCAAGGTCCGGTGGGCACGCCGATGGCCGCGGCCGAAGCGCCCGAGGCGCGTTCCCGCGAGGCGGTGCGGGTGCGCGAGGATGCGCCGCTGCGCTACGTCGTGCAGCGCGGCGACACGCTCTGGGACTTGTCCAAGCGCTTCCTGCTCGAACCCTGGCAGTGGCCGGAAATCTGGTACGTCAACGACCAGATCGCCAACCCGCATCTGATCTACCCCGGCGATGTGCTGACGCTGATCTGGCGCGACGGTCGCCCGATGGTCCTGCGCGAGGACCTACGCGAGGACTTGAACCTCGAACGGCTGTCGCCGCGGGTGCGCGAACTGCCGCTCGAAGCGGCCATTCCGACCATTCCGATCGAAGCGATCCGCGACTTTTTGCGTCGTGTCCGTGTGGTCACGGCCGAGGATCTGCGCCGCGCACCCTACGTGCTCGGCTTCGCCGATCCGCGCCTGGTCGTCGGCGCCGGCAGCGAGGTCTATGTGCGCAACCTGCCGGTCGCGGAGCGGTACCAGTACGACGCTGTGCGTATCGGCAACCGCTACGTGGATCCCGACAGCGGCGAGTTTCTCGGCTGGGAGGCGATTCCGGTCGCCGACATGCAAGTCCGCCGTTACGGCGAGCCGGCCACGGCGATGGTCGCGCGCAGCTACCGTGAAATGCGCGCCGGAGACCGCTTGCTCGAGCCCGAACCGGAGGACTTCTCCACGCACTTTTATCCGCGTCCGGCGGCGGCGGACCTGGTGGCGCGCATCATCTCGGTGTTCGACGGCGTCTCGCAGATCGGTCAGTACCAGGTCGTGACCTTAAGCCGCGGTGCGGACGACGGCCTCGAGGTGGGGCACGTCCTCGACGTGTTCCAGTCCGGACGTCGCACGCGTGATCCGTACAGCGGTGTGCACACGCCGCTGCCAGAGGTGTTCGCCGGCCGGGTGATGGTGTTCAAGCGGCAGGCGCGCGTGAGCTTCGCGCTCGTGGTCGACGCCGAGCGCGAGATCCACCTCTTCGATCGCGTGCGCGGACCGCAGCCCGCGGGCGGCTAGGCCCGGGTCCGTTTGCGATCGCCGGCACTTCGCTACAGCGGTGGATGCACGGGCACTGAGGGCTTGGCTGGTCCTGTGCCGCGCGCCGGGACTGGGTAGCGCGGCGGTCCGCAGACTCCTCGAATATTTCCCGGACGCCGAGGCGGCGGTCTCGGCGAGCCGCGCGGCGCTGTCCGCGGCCGGGCTCGGCAGCGAGCAGATCGATGCCCTGCAGCGGCCCGACGAGCGCTTGCTCGCGCGCGATCTCGCCTGGCTCGATCATCCCCAGCGGCGCCTGTTGAGCTGGCTCGACGCCGACTATCCGACCGCGCTGCGCGAGATCGCACAGCCGCCGGTGCTGCTGTTCGTGCACGGCGATGCCGACTGGCTCGGCGTGCCGCAGATCGCGATCGTCGGCAGCCGCAACGCCACGCCGCAGGGCCTGGAGAATGCGCAGGCTTTTGCCGCCGAGCTCGCCCGCCGCGGGCTGGCCATCACCAGCGGGCTGGCGCTGGGCATCGACGCTGCGGCGCATCGTGGCGCCCTCGCCGCCGGCGGCGGCACCATCGCGGTCTGCGGTACCGGGCTCGATCGCGTCTATCCGGCGCGGCACAAGGACCTCGCCCACGCCATTGCCGCCAGCGGCGCGCTGGTGTCGGAGTTTGCGCCCGGCGTGGCGGCGTTGGCCGAGAACTTTCCGCGCCGCAACCGTATCATCAGCGGACTGTCTCTCGGCGTACTCGTGGTCGAGGCCGCGCGCGAGTCGGGTTCGCTGATCACCGCGCGCCTGGCCCTGGAACAAGGCCGCGAGGTTTTCGCGATCCCGGGTTCGATCCACAATCCGATGGCGCGCGGCTGTCATGATCTGATCCGCCGCGGCGCCAAGCTGGTCGAGACCGTCGACGACGTGCTCGAAGAAATCGGCCCACTGCTGGGCATGAGACGTGCGAAACTGGGCACCGCGACACAGCCGGTGCCGAGCGCGGGCGGTGACGATGAGATCGAGCGCGCGCTTTTGCGTGCGATGGGCGACGATGCCGTGTCGGTCGACACCCTGGCCGCGCGCGTCAGGGCCCCGGTGGCGGCGTTGCAGGCGGCGTTGACGCGCCTCGAACTCGCCGGCGCGATCGCCGGCATGGCCGGTGGCCGCTACCAACGGCTGGTGCGCGGCGCGCGCGCAGGTCGCGGCGCAGACCAACCCACAGACAGCATCGGGAACGAAGTACCGCGATGAAAGAAACGGTCCTGGACGTGTTGATGTACCTGCTGGAGAACTATCAGCAGGGCGAATTCACCGACGCCGACAATCAGGATGCGCTGCACGAGGAACTGGTCGCCGCCGGCTTCGCCGACGATCAAGTGCGCCAGGCCTTTGCCTGGCTCGACGGCCTCGCCGCGCAGCGCCAGCTGCCGATCGTCTTCGGCCCCGGCGGGGCGATGCGCCTTTATGCGCGCGAGGAGGCCGCGAAGATCCCGCTGGACTGCCGCGGCTTCCTGCTCTATCTCGAACAGCTCGGCATCCTCGACGCCGGCCTGCGCGAGCTGGTGATCGACCGACTGATGGCGCTCAAGGAGGAGATCGACTTGGAGCGCGTCAAGTGGGTGTGCCTGCTGGTGCTGATGAACCAGCCGGATGCCGAGGAGGCCTTCGGCCACCTCGAAGAGATGGTCTACTACCAGGGCGAGTTCACCCATTGACGGCGCCGCGCGCCCGCGCGTGCGCGCACGCGATTGGCCTAGACAGTCGCGCGAGCTTGCGCTTATAAGGCGCCCACCGCGGCCGCTGTCCGGCGGCTCCCCCCGCGCCGGATCCGCGTCAACAGGCCCTTATGCCGAGTTACATGAGCAAGAACCTGGTCATCGTCGAGTCGCCCGCCAAGGCGAAGACGATCAAGAAGTATCTGGGCAAGGGCTTCGAGGTCCTCGCCTCCTACGGTCATGTGCGCGACCTCGTGCCCAAGGACGGCGCCGTCGACGTCACCAACGGCTTCGACATGAAGTACCAGGTGATCGAGCGCAACGAGAAGCACGTCAAGGCGATCGCCGCGGCGCTCAAGGACGCGGACGAACTCTGGCTGGCCACCGACCCCGACCGCGAGGGCGAGGCGATCTCCTGGCATCTGGTCGAACTCCTGCGCGAGAAGAAGCTGCTCGCCAACAAGCCGGTCAAGCGCGTGGTGTTCTACGAGATCACCCAGCGCGAGGTGCAGAACGCGATTAAGAACCCGCGAGAGATTTCCGACGACCTGGTCAACGCGCAGCAGGCGCGGCGCGCGCTCGACTACCTCGTCGGCTTCAATCTGTCGCCGCTTTTGTGGCGCAAGGTGCAGCCGGGCCTGTCCGCCGGCCGCGTGCAGTCGCCGGCGCTGCGTCTGATCTGCGAGCGCGAGGAAGAGATCAAGGCCTTCGTCCCGCGCGAGTACTGGACACTTCAAGCCAGCGCGCAGAAGAAAGGCGAAAAGGACCCGCAGGCATTCACGGCCAAGCTGGTCGAGCTGCAAGGCCGCAAGGTCGAGCAGTTCACGCTGACCAACACGGTCGCGGCGCTGACCGCGAAGAACATCATCGCCAAGGCGGCAGAAGGCGAGCTGGTCGTCACCGCCGTGGACAAAAAACAGCGTCGGCGCAGTCCGGCGCCGCCGTTCACGACCTCGACGCTGCAGCAGGAAGCCAATCGCAAGCTCGGGTTTTCCGCGAGCCGCACGATGCGCGCGGCGCAGCAGCTCTACGAGGGCGTCGATCTGGGTGGCGAGACCGTGGGCCTGATCACCTACATGCGCACCGACTCGGTGAGTCTCGCCCAGGATGCGCTCGCCGACATCCGCAAGACCATCGCCGCGCAGTTCGGCGCAAAGGCGCTGCCGGACGAGCCGCGTCACTACAAGACCAAGTCGAAGAACGCGCAGGAAGCGCACGAGGCGGTACGGCCGACCTTCGCCTCGCGCCTGCCCAAGGATGTCGCGCCGTTCCTGACGCCGGACCAGGCCAAGCTCTATGAACTGATCTGGAAGCGCACCATCGCCTGCCAGATGCAGCAGGCGGTGTTCGACACGGTCGCGGTGGAGCTGGCCGCCGGCGCGGGCAACACGTTCCGCGCCACTGGCTCGGTGCTGGTCGAGCCGGGATTCATCGCCGTGTACAGTCAAGGCACCGACACCCCCTCCGGCAAGGACGAGGACGAGGATGACAAGCGCCTGCCGGCACTCGAAGTCGGCGAGCGGGTCAAACTCCTCGATCTGATCGTCGACCAGCACTTCACCGAGCCGCCGCCCCGCTACACCGAGGCCAGCCTGGTCAAGACGCTGGAGGAGTACGACATCGGCCGGCCGTCGACCTATGCCAGCATCATCTCGACGCTGCTCGCGCGCGATTACGTGCGTCTCGACGGCAAGGCCTTCGTGCCGACCGACGTCGGCATGATCGTCAACAAGTTTCTGACCGAACACTTCGCCCGCTACGTCGACTACGAGTTCACCGCGCATCTGGAGGACGATCTCGACGCGGTGTCGCGTGGCGAAAAGCAATGGAAGCCCTTGCTCGCCGAGTTCTGGCAGGCGTTCAAGCAGCGCATCGACGAAAAGCAGGAGTTGAGCCGGTCGGAAGTGTCCGAGTCGCGCCAGCTCGGCATCGATCCGGTGTCCGGCAAGCCGGTGTCCGCGCGCCTCGGTCGTTACGGCCCTTACGTGCAGATCGGCACCAAGGATGATGCGGACAAGCCGCGCTTCGCCAGCTTGCGCGCCAATCAGCGCATCGACACCTTGACGCTGGACGAGGCGCTGGCGCTGTTCGCCCTGCCGCGCAAGCTGGGTCAGTTGCCCAGCGGCGAGGAGGTCGAGGTCAACATCGGCCGTTTCGGCCCCTATGTGCGTTACGGGTCGAACTTCGTGTCCCTGAAGAAAGACGATGATCCGTACACCATCGAGCTGCCGCGTGCGATCGAACTGATCGAGCAGAAAGCCGCGGCGCTCGAGGCGGCGACGATCAAACGCTACGGCGACAGCGGCATCCGCATCGTCAAGGGGCGCTTCGGTCCGTACATCACCGACGGCAAGCGCCGTGCGCGCATCCCCAGGGGCCGCGACCCCGAGAGTCTGAGCGTGCTCGAGTGCGAGGCCTATCTCGCCGAGGCGGAAAAGCCGGCAGCTACGGTGCGCGCGCGCAAGGCCGCAGACAAGGACGTGGCCGCGACGGCCCCACCGAAGAAGGCTGCGAGCAAGGCACCGAACAACGCGGCGAAGAAAACGGCGAGCAAAGCCGCCAAGAAGGTGGCCAAGAAGGCCGTGAAGACGACTAAGGCGAAGCGCTGAACATGGCTTGGGACATTGCACCGTGGCATTTGCGCCGCGCGCTCGATGCGCTCGCGGACGGCGGCGTCATCGCCTGTCCGACCGAGGCAGTCTGGGGCTTGTCGTGCGACCCGCTCGACCGCCACGCGGTGCTGCGTCTGCTCGATCTCAAGCAGCGTGACTGGCGCAAGGGCCTGATCCTGGTCGCCGCCGCTTTCGACGATCTGCCCGACTTCGTCGAGCTGCCGTCGCACAACGCAATGAAACGCGCGACCGCGACCTGGCCGGGGCCGGCCACCTGGATCTTCCCCGCAGCGCCCGATGCGCCGCGCTGGCTCACCGGCGAGCACGACGGCATCGCCGTGCGCGTGACCGCGCATCCGCTGCTGCGCGCGCTGTGCGAACGCTTCGGCCCCCTGGTGTCGACCAGCGCCAACCGTAGCGGCCGACCGCCGGCGCGTTCGATCACCGAGGTGCGGCTGCAATTCCGTGACACGCTCGACGCCATCGTGCCCGGCGCGCTCGGTGGTCTGGCCAAGCCGACCACGATCCGCGACGTACAGACCGGGCACATCCTGCGCCGATGAGCGCGATCGACGCCGCCGCCGTCGAAACCTATCTGTGCGCGCTGCAGACCCGTATCTGCGATGCGCTGTCGGCGATCGACGGTGGTGCGTTTGCGACCGACGACTGGCGCAAGCCCGCCGACAGCCCGCTGCAGGGGCGCGGATGCACGCGCGTGCTCAGCGACGGCGCGGTGTTCGAGCGTGCCGGGGTTGCGTTTTCGGACGTGAGCGGCGCGCGCCTGCCGCCCTCGGCCTCACAGAGCCGACCGGAACTGGTCGGCCGCGCGTTCCGCGCGATGGGCGTGTCGCTGGTGATCCATCCGCGCAATCCGCACGTGCCGACCGCGCACGCCAACGTGCGCTTCTTCGTCGCCGATGAGCCGGGCCAGACGCCGGTGTGGTGGTTCGGCGGCGGCTTCGACCTCACGCCCTACTACGGCTACGACGAGGACGCCCGCCACTGGCACGCCGCTGCGCGCGACGCCTGCGCGCCGTTCGGCGCGCACGTGTACCCGCGGCTCAAACGATGGTGCGACGAGTATTTCTTTCTCAAGCACCGCCTCGAGCCGCGCGGCATCGGCGGCTTGTTCTTCGACGACTGGCGCGAGGGCGGCTTCGATGCGAGCTTCGCACTGATGCGCAGCGTCGGCGATCACTTCCTGCCGGCCTATGTGCCGATCGTCGAGCGGCGCCGGCACACGCCTTACGGCGAGCGCGAGCGCGACTGGCAGCTCTACCGGCGCGGGCGCTACGTCGAGTTCAATCTGGTCTGGGACCGCGGAACGCTGTTCGGCCTGCAGTCCGGCGGCCGCACCGAATCGATCTTGATGTCGATGCCGCCGCTCGCCGCCTGGCGCTACGACTACGCGCCGGAGCCGGGCTCGCCCGAGGCCGAGCTGTGCGAGCGCTATCTCAAGCCGCGGGACTGGGTCTAGACCAGACAGCGGCTGCAGCTCGCGGCTTGCAGGGCGGGGGCCTGCTTTGCTGTCACCGGCAGACTGCAACCGCCGTTGTTCTAAACTCGACCCATGACCCTGACCGAACTGCGATATCTCGTGAACCTCGACAAGGAGCGGCACTTCGGCCGCGCCGCGGAGCGCTCCTTCGTCTCGCAGCCGACGCTGTCGGTCGCACTCAAGAAGCTCGAGGACGAGCTCGGCGTGATCCTGTTCGAGCGCAATCGCGGCGAGGCGCGGCCGACGCCGGTCGGCGAGCGCATCATCGCGCAGGCGCGGCGCGTGCTGTCGGAGGCGCGGCTGATCGAGGATCTGGCGCGCGACGGCCGCGACGAGATCACCGGACCGCTGCGCCTGGGCGCGATCTACACCGTCGGCCCCTATCTGTTGCCGAGCCTGGTGCCGCTGCTGCGCCAGCGTGCGCCGCAGATGCCGCTCATCATCGAGGAGAACTTCACCGCCAAGCTGCTGGAGCAGTTGCGCGACAACGAGCTGGACGTGATCCTGGTCGCGCTGCCGGTGGATCTCAATGGCCTGCTGGCCTGGCCGGTCTACGACGAGGACTTCGTCGTCGTCATGCCGCCGGATCATCACTGGGCGCACACGGCGAAGATTCCGGCCAAGCAGCTCGCCGGCGAAAAGCTGCTGCTGCTCGGCCCCGGACATTGTTTCCGTGAGCAGGTGATCGAGGTCTGCCCGAAGTGTGTCGACGCCGACGCCGACGGCCCCAAGCCGCAGACCGGTAGCTCGTTGGAGACGATCCGCCACATGGTCGTCAGCGGGCTGGGCATCACCGTGCTGCCGCGCTCCTCGGTCGAGAATCGCCCCGAGGACAGCCTGCTGGTGTCGCGGCCCTTCGTGCCGCCGGCGCCGACGCGGCGCATCGCCTTGGTTTGGCGCAAGACCTTCCCGCGGCGCAAGGCGATCGGGCTGCTGCGCGATACGATTCTCGAATCCGGCATCAAGGGCGTGACGATGCTGCCGGACGCGGACGCGCCGGGCGAATGAAAGCGCCGCTCAGCCGAGCGACAGCCGGGCGCCGACGAGCAGCAGCAGCAGCGCGAATCCGCGTTTGAGCATCCCTGCCGGCAGACGATGCGCGAGCCGCACGCCGAGCGGCGCGCACAGCACGCTGGCCGCCGCCAAGGCGATGAAGGCGCTCAGGCTGACATAACCGAGATGCGGCGCCGGCACGCCCGGCGCGTGCCAGCCGGCGACCATGAAGCCGAGCGCGCCGGCCCATGCGATGGGGATGCCGCCGGCGGCTGCGCTGCCGACGGCGCGGAGCACCGGCAGTCCGCGCGCACTCAGGTATGGCACGCTCAGCGAGCCGCCGCCGATGCCGACCAGCGCCGACAACAGGCCGATCGCAGCGCCGGCACAGACGAGCTCGATCGACCCGGCGCGCAAGCCCGCCGTGCACGCACTGCCGTGCCGCGGCAGGCTCATCTGCACGGCGACCAGGATCGCGCCGATGCCGACGATGCGCCGCAAGACCTGGCCGCTGAGCGCGTCGGCGACGAAGGCGCCGGCGAGCGCCCCGAGCGCAAGGCCCGGGGCGAAGTGCCGCAGCGCCGGCCAGTCCACGGCGCCACGACGATGATGGGCCAGCGTCGAGGCGATCGAGGTGGCCGCGATCACCGCCAGCGAGGTGCCGATCGCCACCTGCATGAAAACGTCTTCGGGCACGCCCTGCAGCGGCAGCACCAGAGCCAGCGCCGGCACCATGATCAGGCCGCCGCCGACACCGAACAGCCCGGCGAGCACACCGGCGAACGCGCCGGTGCCCAGGAAGATCAGCCACTGCTCCATCGTCGGCAAGCTCCTGCGGCGGGCGTGTTCGGGCGGGTCGACTACAATGCGGCGCGCGCATCCTACCCGATGATGAAGCGGATCCCTTCCCTGCTGCTGCTCGGTGTGCTCGCATCGCTGCCCGGCTTTGCGCACGGTGCCGATGTCCGCGCACAGTTTCGCGCGGCGCTCGATGCCGCCGAGCGCGGCGTCGTGGCGAGTGCGGCGGACAGCGCGGCGCTGCGCGACTACCTGCTATACCCGGATCTGCAGGGCGCGCGTCTTTTGGCGCAGCTGCGTCAATCCCCGGCACCGGCGCTCGATCGCGCGATCGCCGCCTTCCTCGCCGGGCAGCCGACCCTGCCGGTGAGTGCCGAGCTGCGTCGTGCCTGGCTGCTGAGCCTGGCCGAACGCGGCCTGTGGCACGACTACCTGCGCCACTACGAGGCCGACGCCGCGACGCCCGATCTGGTCTGCCACCACTACCAGGCGCGCATCGCCACCGAAACGCAGACGCAGCTTCTCGCCGACCAGTTGCGCGACTTCTGGCAGGACGCGGCGCAGATGCCGCAGTCCTGCGCAGCGCCGTTCGACTGGCTCAAGACCCAAGGGCGGCTGACGCCGGATGCGATCGAGCGTCGCGCGCGCAAGGCGCTGGCTAACGGCAACGTCGAGCTCGCCTCGTGGCTGATCCGCGGCCTGCCGCCAGAACGCGCCGCGCCGCTGCGGCAATGGGTATCGCTGCTGCGCGATCCGGCCGCGGCGCTCGAGCGTCTGGCCGCGGATCCGAAAGCCCCGATCGAATTCGCTGCCGTCGAGGCCGCCTTCGCGCGGCTGTCGCCGCGCCGCCCGAGCCTGGCCGCGGCCCGCCTGCGCGCCCTCGGCCGCGAGCGCTTCGGCGCCGGCGAATACGCCGAGTTGCAGCGCTGGGTCGCGCTCGGCTTGTCGTGGGACCGCGACGCCGATGCGCTGGCCTGGTTCCAGGTGCTGCCCGAGTCCCATGCCGACGCGCGCGTGCACGAGTGGCGCGTGCGTGCCGCGCTGTGGCAGCGCCGCTTCGATCTGGCGTCGACCTGGCTGCAGGCGATGCCCCCGGCCATGGCGGCCGAACAGCGCTGGACCTACTGGCGCGCGCGCAGCGCAGAACTGCTCGGACACGTCGCAGAGGCACGGCCGATCTACGAGCGCCTGTCCGCGGAAAACGGCTACCACGGCCTGCTCGCCGCCTGGCGCCTGCAGCGTCCGTACCGGCCTTCGCCGCGGGCGTTCACCGACGACCTGATCGTGCAGAGCGAGCTGCTCGAACGCCGCGAAGTGCAGCGCGCACGCGAACTCTTGCTCGCCGAGCGCGACCGCTGGGCGCACATCGAATGGCGCCGCGCGACTGTCGATCTCGATGCCGCACACAAGCTCCAGGCCGCGCGTCTGGCTTCGCACTGGGGCTGGCACGTGCAGGCGGTCAGCCTGCTCGCCGCGCTCGACATCCACGACCTGTTCGAGCTCAGCTATCCCGATCCTTACGCCGAGCCGATCCGGCGCCACGCGCGCGCGCTCGGCGTGCCCGCGGAGGTGATCTACGGCGTCATGCGCCAGGAAAGCCTGTTCGATCCGCGCGCGGTCTCGCCGTCGAACGCTTACGGGCTGATGCAGCTGCTGCTGCCGACGGCCCGCGAGGTGGCGCGCCGGCGCGGCGACCCGCGCCCGGATCGCGAGGATCTGATGCAGCCTTCGATCAACATTCCCCTCGGCGCCAGCTATCTGCGCGAGCTGCACACGCGCTTCGGCGGCCAGTGGCTGTTGGCCTTGGCCGGCTACAACGCCGGCCCCAATGCGGTCAGGCGCTGGCTGCCGCAGCCGCCGCTGCCGGCGACCATCGAGCCGGACATCTGGATCGAGAACATCCCGTTCAACCAGACGCGCGGCTACGTGCAGAAAGTGTTGTGGCACATCGCCGTGCACCGCTGGCGCGACGGCGGCGAGCCGCAGACGCCGGCACAGTGGTTGCAACCGGTGCGCGCGCGGTGATCAAGCGCTACCTCGTCGGCGGCGCCGTGCGCGACCGTCTGCTCGGCCTGCCGCCGGCCGAGCGCGACTGGGTCGTCGTCGGTGCGACGCCGGACGAGATGCGCGCGGCCGGTTACCAGCCGGTTGGTCAGGACTTCCCGGTGTTCCTGCACCCTGAAACCCGGGAGGAACACGCGCTGGCGCGCACCGAGCGCAAGACGGCGCCGGGCTACCGCGGCTTCGTCTTCCACGCCGATCCCGACGTCAGCCTCGAAGACGATCTGCGCCGGCGCGATCTGACCATCAACGCGATCGCCCAGGACGAGGACGGCAAGCTGATCGACCCTTACGGCGGATGCGCCGATCTCGACGCACGCGTGCTGCGCCACGTCTCCGCGGCCTTCGTCGAGGACCCGGTGCGGGTGCTGCGCGTCGCCCGCCTGCACGCGCGCTTCGCGCCGCTGGGCTTTCGCGTCGCCGACGAAACCCTGGCGCTGATGCGCGCGATGGTCGACGGCGGCGAGGTCGACCATCTGGTGCCCGAGCGCGTATGGAAGGAAATGAGCCGTGCGCTGATGCTCGAACGCCCCAGCGTGTTCTTCGAGACCTTGCGCGCCTGCGGCGCGCTCGCGCGCATCCTGCCGGAGGTCGATGCGCTGTTCGGCGTGCCGCAGCGCGCCGACTATCACCCGGAAGTCGACACCGGCGTGCACACGCTGATGTGCGTCGACGCCGCCGCGCGCGCCGATGCGCCGCTCGTGGTGCGCTACGCCGCGCTGGTCCACGATCTGGGCAAGGGCGTGACACCGCGCGACGAATGGCCCTCGCACAAGCAGCACGAGCATCGCGGCGTGCCGCTGGTCGCGCGCGTCAGCGAGCGCCTGCGCGTGCCCGCCCTGCTGCGCGAGGTCGCCGTCGTGCACACACGCGAACATCTCAACGTACACCGCGCGCGCGAGCTCAAGGCATCGACGCTGCACGACTTGCTCGAACGTCTCGGTGCGCTGCGCCAGCCGGATCGCTTCGCCCTCATCCTGCAAGCCTGCGAGGCCGATGCGCGCGGGCGCCTCGGCTTCGAGGACAGCGCATACCCGCAGACCGATTATCTGCGCGCGGCGGCCGCGATCGCGCGCGGACCAAAGGCGCGGGATATCCTCGCGCTCGGGCACCGCGGCGCGGCGGTGGGCGCGATCCTGCGGTCACGACGGATCGAGGCGCTGCGGCGGTGGATGGCGCGCCAGAGGCCGAGCCCGAGCAGCGGTGACGGACCCGATCCCGGCGCAACGGAGTGAATGCATGATCCGGCTCTTTCGTATCGACGACGGTGCCGTGCAGCCCCTCGAATGCGGCGCCGATGCGCTAGAGGCTCACATCGAGCAGGCACACTGGATCGACGCGCAGGCCCCGGACGAGGGTGAGCGCGCCCTGCTCCAGCGCCTGCTGCAGGTCGATCTGCCCGATGCCGACGAGGTCGACGAGATCGAGCCCTCGGCGCGCTGCTTCTGCGATCCGGCGGGAATTCACGTCTATTCGCTGTATCTGGCGGTCAGCGAGGGACGGCACCGTCTGGTCACCGTCGCCTGCATCCTGCAGAGCCGGCGGCTGATCACGATACGCGACGAGGAACTGGCCGATTTCCGCCTGCTGCGCATGCGCATACGCCGCCGACAGATCGCCGCGGCGTCGCCCGCCGATCTATTGATGACACTGCTCGAGCAGAAAGTCGAAAACCATGCCGACATGCTCGAAGACCAGCATCGCGAACTCGAACGCGTGAGCCAGACCGTCCTCGAAGACCGTCACGCCGATCTGGGCGCCGCCATCGCCCGGCTCGCGCATCTGGAGGACAGCAACGGCAAGGTGCGGCTGTGCCTGATGGACACGCAGCGTGATCTGTCATTTCTGCTGCGGCATCTCGATCAGGGTGCCGCGCGCGTCGACGCCATGCGCGAAACGATTCGAGACGTCGAGACGCTGATGTCGCACACCACGTTTTTGTTCGACAAGATCAACTTCCTGATGGACTCGACGCAGGGCTTCATCAACATCGAACAGAATCAGATCATCAAGATCTTCTCGATCGCCGCGGTCGTGTTCCTACCGCCGACCCTGGTGGCCAGCATCTACGGCATGAACTTCGACCACATGCCCGAGCTCAAGTGGCTGCTGGGCTATCCGTGGGCGCTGGGCTTGATGCTGTTGTCGGGTATCGCCCCGTATCTCTATTTCAAGCGCAAGGGCTGGTTGCGGCGATCGCGTTGAGCCGGGGTGCAGGCGGCGCCTTGACCCGTGCCGATGCCCGCACGCGCCGCCCGTTTTGGGCGCGACGTCCTGTCGAGAGCCAGGCGGCTGGCTTGGCTGGTGGGCCCGCTCGGACTTGAACCGAGAACCAAAGCATTATGAGTGCTCTGCTCTAACCGATTGAGCTACAGGCCCTTTCACTGACCGCGGCGCGCTGCGCCGGCGGATCTGCGCGGCCATTTTAGCCTTGCGGCGGCTGGCGGCGGCGGGGGGGCGTCGGCGTCGAAGCTGGGGCTAGAATGCGGCCGTGGCCCAGCCGGACGTCAGCGTCGTCTGGCCGGGCGTAGGACGCCGGGTATGACGGTTCGCACCAAGTTCATCGCCGTGATCGTGCTGGTGAATCTCGCCATGGCGGTGGCGGGTGCGCTGATCCTGTCGTCACTCAGGTCCGAGCGTAGCATCGAGCCCGAGTTGCGCGGTCACGCCAATCGCGTGGCGATGACGGTGGTGATGGACAACGCCCTGCTCGAGGTGCACGCGCAGGCCGAACGTGCGCGTCGCCTGCAGCGCGAGGGGGCGGATCCGACGCCGGCGCTGACGCAATTGCAGCAAGAACTCGACGGTGTGCGCGCGCAGCTGCGCTTCTTCACCGGCGTGCACGACGAGGCCGTCGCCGGCCTGCGTCGCGAGGTCGAAGAGACCGCGGCCGAGATCCGTGCCCTGCTGCTGCAAGGGCCGTTGTCGGGCGAAGCGGCCGAGCGGCTCAGCGCGCTGACATTCGCGCTCCAGTACCGCGCCGCACGCATCTTCGCGGCGATCGTCGACAGCAACAACCGCGACGGACTGACATCCGCACTGGATGGCTTCGCGCGCCACCGTGAGCAGGTCGGTATCGCGCTGATGGGGGTCGCCGCTGCCTTCTTGGTCACGCTGGGTCTGAGCGTCTGGGCGTATCGGCGGCTGATCCGCCCGCTGGGGGCGGTCACCGGCAGTCTCAACGCGGTGCTGACCGGCCATCAGCCCACCGAGTCGCTGCAGGAGTCGAGTGACGAGTTCGGCGACATCGTGCGCGCGATCCGTAAGCTGCAGGCGCAGGCCGAGCACATCCGGCGCATCGCCTACGAGGACCCGGGAACCGGCCTGCCGAATCGCAATCGCTTGGACGCGGAGTTGCGCGAGGTGCGTCGTCTGCGCCCGATCGACGGTACCCACGGCCTGATTCTGATCGGCATCGACACCTACGAGACCCTGCGCAGCGGCTTTGGCTTGCGCGTCGCCGAGGCGGTGATGCGCGCCGCAGCCCAGCGCTTGTATGCGCTCGATCCGATGCCGGTTTCGGTGTTCCGCATCGAGCCGCACGTGCTCGGCATCCTCGTCGACCGCGGGATCGCCGAGGCGGTGACGCGCGCCGACCTCAAGCGCATCACCGCCGAGGCCTTCAAGCGGCTCGGCTCGCCGCTGGAGGTCGAGGGCCAGCGTTTCGTGCTCGGCCTGGCCGCCGGCGCCGCGATCTATCCCGACGACGCCCGCGATGCCGAGGAGTACGTCAACGTCAGCCTGGAGGCGCTGCGCCACGCGCAGACGCAAGCGCAGGGTGCGCTGTGCTTCGGCGAACGCGGGCACACGCACCGTCTGCGCAAGCACCTGGCCTTGGCCGAGCAGATCCGTATGGGCTTGCGCGAGGGCCAGTTCGTGCCCTTCTTCCAGCCGGTGATCGACGTCGCCCATGGCAAGGTCGTCGGTGCGGAAATGCTGGTGCGCTGGCGTCAGCCCGACGGTCGCGTGGTGCTGCCCGGCGAGTTCATGCTGATCGCCCAGAGTTCCGAGGTCATCCGCGAGATGACGCGCAGCGTGCTGATCCAGGCCTGCCGCGCCGTCTGCGGCTGGTCCGAACGCGGCTACGATCTCAACATCTCCTTCAATCTGTCGGCCAAGCTTCTGTCGCCGCACATCCTGCAGATCTGCCGCGATGCGCTGTCCGAATCGGGATTGGCGCCGTCACGACTGATCGCCGAGATCACCGAGACGGCCTTGATCGGCAATCTCGACTCCAGCGCCGAGATTCTCGACGCCCTGCGCGACAGCGGCGTCAAGCTGTGTCTCGATGACTTCGGTACCGGCTATTCGTCGCTGACGCACCTGTACCGCTTCCGCATCGACCGCATCAAGATCGATCCGGTCGTCGCCCGCGCCGCGGCGCAGAATGCGCGCGCCGCCGAGATCATCCGCTCGATGAGCGAGCTCGCGGTGCGCATCGGCATCGCCATCGTCGTCGAGGGCGTGGAGACCGAGGAGGATGCCCAGCGTCTGCGCGAACTCGGCTGTTCGCTGCAACAGGGTTTTTTGTACACGCGCGCGCTTGCGCAGGAACAGTTCGTCGAGTGGGCACGCAGCTTCGAGGCGCGCGCCCACGCTGCATAGCCGAGCCGCTCCGTCACGCGCTGGTGCTCGGCGGCGCGCGGCGCTATCGTGGGGCCGGCGGCGGGATCCAAAAACGCCGGATGTCCGTATCAGGGCGCGAGCGTCGTCGTGTCGGTGCCCGCACGATCGGCGCGGTATTGTGGCGGCGCTTGGCCGCCGTGGTTCGGGGCGCACCCTTACTTCAGGAGATCGAACATGAACAGCACACGCAAACCCTTGATCGCCGCGCTCGGCGCGGCCTTCGCCCTCGGCGGCATGGCCGCGCCCGCGTCGGTCTTCGCCGCCTCGGATCTGGGCGCCGGCTACATGGTGGCCGCGGCCGGTGACAAGAAGTCCGGCGAGGCCAAGTGTGGTGAGGCCAAGTGCGGCGAGAAGAAGGCCGAAGGCGCCTGCGGCGAAGGCAAGTGCGGCGAGGCCAAGTGCGGCGAGAAGAAGGCCGAAGGTGCCTGCGGCGAGGCCAAGTGCGGCGAAGGCAAGTGCGGCGAGAAGGGCAAGTGAGTCCTGCCGCGGTGCGCGGCGCAGGCTTGGGCCTGCGCCGCGCGCTGCTCTCGCCGCTCGCCGAGCGCGCCGACGCCGTCGCCGACTTTCTCGAGGTGGCGCCGGAGAACTGGATGCGCATCGGCGGCCGGCTCGGCCGCCAGTTCCGCGCGCTCACGGAGCGCTATGCGTTCGCGACCCATGGTCTGTCGCTGTCGATCGGCTCGCCAGCGCCGCTCGACGAGGACTTCGTCCGCGAGATCAAGGACTTCCTCGACCGACACGGCATCGCCGATTACAGCGAGCACCTGACCTGGTGTTCGGACGATGGTCACCTGTACGACCTGATGCCGATTCCGTTCACCGTCGATGCGGTGGATTACGTGGCCGCGCGCGTGCGCCGCGTACAAGACATACTCGAACGCCGCATCGCCCTCGAAAACGCGAGTTACTACGCGCCGCTGGCGAGCGAGCTCAGCGAGCTGGAATTCATCAACGCGGTGGTCGAGCGCGCCGACTGCGATCTGCTGCTCGACGTCAACAATGTCTACGTCAACAGCATCAATCACCGCTACGATCCAGTGCAGTTTCTCGACGGCCTGCCACGCGAGCGGGTGCGCTACATGCACATCGCCGGACACTACGTCGAGGCCGAGGACCTGCGCGTCGACACCCATGGCAGTAGCGTGATCGAGCCGGTGTGGGCGCTGCTGCAACACGCCTATGCGCGTTTCGGGGTGAAGCCGACGCTGCTCGAACGCGATTTCAACATCCCGCCGCTCCCGGTGCTGCTCGGTGAGGTCGAGCGCATCCGCACGCTGCAGGCGGCGGCGCTACCGGCGCAGCGCGTGGTCAATGGCTGAAGCTTGGACCGATTTTCGCGCGCGCCAGCTCGCGTTCTCCGCGCACCTGCGCGATCCGCGCCGCAACGAGGTCGCCGACATCGAAGACCGGCGCCTGAAGATCTACCGCGAGCTGTTCTACAACAACGTCGAGAACTGTCTGGCCGCGGCCTTTCCGGTACTGCGCAAGCTGTCCAGCGACGCGGTCTGGCACGAGCGGGTGCGCGACTTCTACGCTCGCCACCGCTGCAAGGCTCCGCAGTTCCATCGCCTGCCCGAGGAGTTCCTGCGTTTCCTCGAAGAGGTGCGCACCGAGCATCCCGACGATCCGCCGTTTTTGCGCGAGCTGGCGCATTACGAATGGGTGGAGCTCGCGCTGTCGGTGTCGCCGCTGGAGCTGAGCCCTGAGCTGGCGGACCCCAACGGCGATCCGCTGGCGCAGCCGCCCGTGATCTCGCCGCTGGCCTGGACGCTGGCCTACCGCTATCCGGTGCACCGGATCGGTCCGGACTTCCAGCCGAGCACGCCCGGCGCGGAGCCGACCTGGCTGATCGTCAATCGCGATCGCACCGATACCGTGCGGTTCATGCAGATCAACGCGGTCACGGCGCGACTGATGACCCTGATCGAGGCGCGGCCCGAGGCCAGCGGACGCGATCTTTTGCTCGACATCGCCGCCGAGCTCGCCCATCCCGACCCCGAGGCCGTCGTCGCCGAGGGTGCGCAGATCTTCGAGCGTTTGCGCGCGCGCGACATCCTGCTGGGCACCCGCCGCCCCGCGGCTGGCTGAGCCTGGTCGGCGCTGCCCGCGGCGCAGCCGGTTAGAATGCGCGGCCCCCAAGCGCAGATCCAAGCATGAATGCAGTCGCCGAACAGGCGGCGCGTCGCCGCACGTTCGCCATCATTTCGCATCCCGACGCGGGCAAGACCACTCTGACGGAAAAGCTGCTGCTGTTCGGCGGCGCGATCCAGCTCGCCGGCACGGTCAAGGGACGCAAGGCCAGCCGCCACGCCACCTCGGACTGGATGGCGCTGGAGCAGCAGCGCGGCATCTCGGTGACGACCTCGGTGATGCAGTTCCCGTACAACGGCTGCATCGTCAACCTGCTCGACACGCCGGGCCACGAGGACTTCTCCGAGGACACCTACCGCACGCTGACCGCGGTCGACTCGGCGCTGATGGTGATCGACGCCGCCAAAGGTGTCGAGGCGCGCACGATCAAGCTGATGGAAGTCTGCCGGCTGCGCGACACGCCGATCATCAGCTTCGTCAACAAGCTCGACCGCGAGGGCCGACCGCCGCTGGAGCTGCTCGACGAGATCGAGAAGGTGCTGGGCCTAAAGTGCACGCCCGTCACCTGGCCGCTGGGCATGGGTCGTGACTTCAAGGGCGTCTATCACCTGCTCGAAGACCGCTTCTACCTCTACGCCGGCGACAAGCACCGTGTCTCGGAGATCGAAACCGTCGACGGGCTACATGCCGCGGGCCTGACCGAGCGGTTCGGTGGCGTCTACCAGACTCTGCTCGATGAGATCGAGCTACTCAAGATGGCCGGCACCGGCTTCGACCTCGACCAGTACCGCACCGCGCAGCAGACACCGGTGTTCTTCGGCTCGGCGATCAACAATTTCGGTGTGCGCGAATTGCTCGATGGCTTCACCCGCTGGGCACCGCCACCGCAACCGCGGCGCGCACTCGTTGCTGGCGGCGAGCGCACGGTACAGCCGGAAGAGCCGGCGTTCAGCGGCTTCGTGTTCAAGATCCAGGCGAACATGGACCCCAAGCATCGCGACCGCGTCGCCTTTTTGCGCGTCTGCTCGGGCGTTTATCGCCGCGGCATGCTGCTGCACAGCGTGCGTCTGAACGCCCCGGTGCGCATCGCCAACGCGCTGACCTTCATGGCCGCCGAGCGCGAGACCGTGGACGCCGCCTATCCCGGCGACATCATCGGCCTGCACAACCACGGCACGATCGCCATCGGCGATTCATTCTCGGAAGGCGAGAACTTGCGCTACACCGGGATTCCCAACTTTGCACCGGAGCTGTTCCGCCGCGTCGTGCTCAAGGATCCGCTCAAGGCCAAGCAGCTCAGCAAGGGCCTGGACCAGCTCTCCGAGGAGGGCGCGACCCAAGTCTTTAGGCCGATCACCAACAACGACATCATCCTCGGCGCGGTCGGTGTGCTGCAGTTCGACGTCGTGCAGTACCGGCTCAAGGACGAATACGGCGTCGACTGCGTGTTCGAACCGGTACAGGTGCATTGCGCACGCTGGATCGAAGCCGACACCGTGCGGCAGCTCGAAGCCTTCGTCGACAAGAACGAAACCCGCGTCGCCCGGGATCACTACGGGGATCTCGTCTATCTGGCGTCCAGTGCCGTCAATCTGAGCATGACGCAGGAACGCTACCCCGACATCCGATTTCTCGATACCAAGGAACACGGCAGCTCATAGCCGTTTGCACCGAGCTTCACATGGATACGCCGCTCAGCTCCCGCCGCATCGACCCCGCCAGTTGGCCGATGCTGGTTCTGTTCATCACCATCCACCTGGCCTGCCTCGGCGCGATCTGGACCGGGGTGTCGTGGTCGGACGTCAGCCTGTGCCTCGCGCTGTACGCGATCCGCATGTTCGGCGTCACCGGCGGCTATCACCGCTACTTCGCGCACCGCGCGTACAAGACCGGGCGGGTGATGCAGTTCCTGCTGGCCTGTCTCGCGCAGTCCTCGCTGCAGTCGGGCGCGCTGTGGTGGGCGGCCAAGCACCGCGACCACCACAAGCATTCGGACACCCCGCTCGACAGCCATTCGCCGCGGCATTACGGCTTCTGGTTCTCGCACCTGGGCTGGATCTTCAACGCGCAGGCGCAGCAGGCCGATTACGCGCGCGTGCCGGAGTTCCTGCAGTACCCGGAACTGCGCTGGCTCGACAAGCACCACTGGATTCCGGGCACCGTTCTCGGCCTGACGGTGTTTCTCGTCGGCGGCTGGTCGGCGCTCATCGTCGGCTTCTTCTGGTCGACGGTGCTGCTTTGGCACGCGACCTTCTGCATCAACTCGCTGGTGCACGTCTTCGGCAAGCAGCGCTACCTCACTGGCGACGACTCGCGCAACAACTGGTTGTTCGCGCTGCTCTCGCTCGGCGAGGGCTGGCACAACAACCACCACTACTACATGGCCTCGGCGCGCCAGGGCTTCAAGTGGTGGGAGATCGACATCACCTGGTACGTGCTGCTCGGCTTGCAGAAGCTCGGACTGGTTTCGGAGTTGCGCGATCCGCCGGCGCACGTGCTCGCCGGCGAGCGGCCGCTGACCGAAGGGCTCAAAGAGCGCGTCGCTGCGCATCTGGCGCATTCGTTCTGCGCCGACCGCATCGTGCGTCGCATGCAGAAGCGCTGGGCCGAACTGAACCCCGGCGCGAGCTTCGACGAATGGCGCCGGCGCTGGGCCGAGCAACTCGCGCACGGCCGCGAACACGTGGTGCATCTGGTGCACGCCGAACTGCCGAGCTTCGATCAGCTCTATCGTCGCGCGCGCCGCAACTTCGCGCGCACGCCGGCGATGGAGGAGATCGTCCTGCGCGCGCGCGAGAAGCTCGCGCAGGCGGTGATCGCACGCCTGGAGCCGGTCGCTGTCCGCGCCTGATCCGACCGCCTTGCCGCGCCGCGACCCATACGCGGCGCTGCGCTACCCGGAGTTCGTCGCGCTGCTCGTCGGCAGCTTCCTGCTGACCGCTGCGCTGATGATCCAGCAGATCGCGTTGGCCTACGAGCTGTATCGGGTCACCCGCGATCCGCTGGCGCTGGGCCTGATCGGGCTCGCCGAGGCGGTGCCGTTCATCGCGCTGGCGCTGTTCGGCGGTCACGTCGCCGATCGTTTCGACAAGCGCCGCATCATGCAGCTCGCGCTGCTCGTCATGTTGGTGGCGTCCGCGGTGCTCGCGCTGATCGCGTGGACGCCCATGCGCGAACGCCTGTCGCAGACCGCTTGGCTGTGGCTGGTCTACGCGATGATCGGCGTGCTCGGCTTCGCGCGCGGCTTCTATTCGCCGGCGATGGCCGCGCTGCGCCCGTTTCTCGTGCCGCGCGCGATCTACGGCAACAGCGCGACTTGGAGCGGCACCTTCTGGCAGGCGGCGGCGATTCTCGGGCCGGTCGCCGGCGGGCTGGCCTACGCCGCGTTCGGGTTGGCTGGCAGCTTGATCGCCGTGATGGCGCTGATCGTGTCGGTGCAGCTGCTGCTACTGCGCATCGAACCGCGACCGGTGTCGCCCGATCCGGTCGGCGTGCAGACGGTGTGGGCGAGTCTGCGCGAAGGGCTCGGCTACGTGCGGCGCACGCCGATCATCCTCTACGCGATCACGCTGGACATGCTCACCGTGCTGTTCGGCGGCGTGGTCGCGATCCTGCCGATCTTCGCCGAGGACATCCTCGAGGTCGGCCCGGAGGGTCTGGGCATCCTGCGCGCGGCGCCCGCGGTCGGCGCGCTGCTGACCATCATCACCTGCACGTACTGGCCGCCGCTGGAGAAAGCCTGGCGCAATCTGTTGCTGGCGGTGCTCGGCTTTGGCTTGGCGACCCTGGTGTTCGCGGTGTCGGAGCTGTGGTGGCTGTCGATCGCCGCGCTGTTTCTCACCGGCGCCTTCGACAGCATCAGCGTCGTCATCCGCAACACCATCCTGCAGACCACGCCGCCGGATCACCTGCGCGGCCGCGTGCAGGCGGTCAACAGCATCTTCATCTCGGCGTCGAACGAGATCGGCGCGTTCGAATCGGGCCTGGCCGCGCGGCTGATGGGCACGGTGCCATCGGTGATCTTCGGCGGCGTGGTCACGATCGGCATCGTCGCCGAGATCTGGCGGCGTACGAGAACTCTGCTATTGGTCAATCTGGCGGACGGGCGCTGAGCGCTCAGCCGACGTGGGCGTGATGAGCGTTCGCCCAGCCTGGCCCGGTAGCGGACTTGCGACGGCGCGCGGACCGGCGCTCTCCACCGGCTGCTCGCCGGCGGCGTCGCGATGCCGCAGGCCCTTGCGTCCGCGGCCTTACGACTTCTGCTGCGCGGTGTTGATGACGGCGGCGGCGAGCGAGAACGGCCGCTCGCCGATGCGGCGACGCAGACGCTCCGGTAGATGGCGCTTGTCGAGCTGCAGCACCGACACCTGCGCGAACCCGTCCGGCGCCTCGCCGGCCCAGGACTCCGCCAGCGGTTGCTCGGCTGCGCGTCGTGGGCGGATACCGAGCGCGGCGAGCTTGTCCTGTTGCGGCAGCAACTGATGGCTACCGTCGGCGAGCGAGGCGGTGGACGCCTGGACTTCGATCCAACTGTTGAGGTCGAGCTGTAGCAGCGGTTCGGCGAGCGTGCGCAGCGCCGGCACTTCGAGCGCACGCGTGGCTGCGCGCTGCACCAGGCTGCCGGCGCGCTGCGCGAGGGTCAGCGCCGGGCGGCCGTCGCTGCCGAGCGCCGGGCGCGCGGCGGCGGTCGCGGCGTGCTGCAGCGCCGGGCGTAGCGCGCTGGCGAAATTGGTCTGCAGATGCGCGCGCAGGCGCACACGCTCGCCGTCGGCGTGCGGCTCGCGGACCAGTTGGAGCTGCAGCCGCCACAGCGGCAGGTTCTGGCCGACCGGCAGTTCGGCGGCGAACGCGAGCCGACGTTCGCCGTCGGCGGACGGCGCGGGTCCCGCGCCGACGAGCTGGCCGATGCGCCGGCGGATTCGCCTTAACATAGCAAGTCCGGGTTTTCGCTGGGCGAAAGGGGTGAAGGCATCATATCGCTTCGCGGTGCGCGGCCGGGTGCAGGGTGTGTGCTTCCGCCAGTCGACCGCCGAACTCGCCAATCGGCTCGGGCTCGACGGCTGGGTGCGCAATTGCGCGGACGGCAGCGTCGAGGGCCTCGTCGCCGGTGAGGCCGAGGCCTTGGCGCAGTTGCGCGACTGGTTGCGGCATGGACCGCCGGCGGCGCGGGTCGATGAGCTGTCGTGGACGGCGGCGGACACCGCGCCGTCCGAGCCGGGCTTTCGCGTGCGGCGTTAGCCGCCGCGGCCGGCCGCCATCTCGAAGGCGCGCTGATAAATGAAATCGAACGAGAAGCTGCGGGCCTGCGCTTTGGACTCGACGTACTCGGCCATGCGCTGCAGGCGCTTGGGCAGTTGCATGATCTTGTCCTGTGCGGCACGGCCAACGGCCGAAAGGCCGTCGAGCTTGTCGATGGCCCAATGCTTGAGCAGGTCCTCGATCAGCTTGAGGTATTCGCGCGGCCCGTAGATGCCGGCGCGGCGCTCGACTTCCGACATCTGTGCATACCCGGCGATGTTGTGACCGGGCATGGCCAGCGACGGCGCGATCGACGCCAGCGCGGCGAGCGCGCGATTGGTGTCGACCTTGAGCACCGCGGCGAAGCTGTCGCGGTAGAAGACGTAATGCCGCGATTCGTCGGCGCAGATGTGGGCGAGGATGCGCTGCAGCTTGGGTTCGTACTGGCCCGCCAGGCGTCCGGCGTTGGCGTGCGAGGTCTGCGTCGCCTTCTCCTGCAGGCTGGTATAGGCGAGCAGGCGGTAGGGGTCGTCCTTCCAGTCGGGATTGAAGCCCGATTCGATGTACTGGTACTGCATCTGCTCGAGCGCGCGCATGTCGAACAGGCGCGCGTCGCGCACGTAGTCACGCAGCACGCAGCCGTGGCGATCCTCTTCGGCGGTCCACAGATTGTTCCATTCTGCCCAGACGCCGTCGTGGCCCATGTACTGCGCGACGAGGCGATGGAAATGCGGCAGGCCCTCCTCGGTCAGCAGGTTCAGCGCCAGGGCCACGCGCACGCTGTCCGGTAGGCCGCGCGCGCGCTCACGCAGGGCGACGAGCTCGGCTTCATGCTCGGCGTCGCTGCGTTCGTGCGCCGGCAAGAGATCGGACGGCATCCACAGCTTGCGGCTGTCGCGATGCCGTTGCATGTACTCGGCGATCTGCGGCGAGATGCTTTCCAGCACCTCGCGCTGGGCGGCCAGATCGGGGTTCTTGACGGAAGACAGCATGGTGGATTCCTCGGTGCGTCGACGTATGCCGGCAAGCATGTACGTGCGCAAAGTTTAACCAGATTCAAGCGCAGGGACACGCCGATCAGCGTCCGCTGCTGCGGATCAGCTCGAGGAATTCCTGGCGCGTGCGCGGGTCGTCGCGGAAGCGGCCGAGCATCACCGAAGTGATCATGCGCGAACTCTGCTTTTCGACGCCGCGCATCATCGCGCACAGATGCTGCGCCTCGATGACGACGGCCACGCCCACGGCGCCGGTCACCTGCTCGATCGACTGGCCGATCTGCTGGGTCAGGTTCTCCTGGATCTGCAACCGGCGCGCGTACATGTCGACGATGCGCGGGATCTTCGACAGGCCGATGACCCTGCCGCTCGGCAGATAGGCGACGTGCGCGCGTCCGAAGAACGGCAGCAGGTGGTGTTCGCACAGTGAGTACAGTTCGATGTCCTTGACGATGACCATCTCGTCGTTGGCGGACTCGAACACCGCACCGTTGACGATCTCGTCGAGGTCCTGCTCGTAGCCCTGGGTGAGGAACTCCATCGCGCGTGCGGCGCGATGCGGCGTGCGCAGCAGGCCCTCGCGGTCCGGGTTCTCGCCGATCGCTTCGATGATCGCGCGGTAATGCTCTTCCATGGCGGCTCGTGATCTCGTGTGAACGGGCATTATTCCACGATGACGCCGCTACAATTGCGCCGATGCTAAGTGCCTCCAAGTCTCCCGGTGTCGTGCGCGAGGTGCCGATCGACCTGATCCGGCCCGGCACGCAGCAGGCGCGGCGCTACTTCAACCCGGACGCGCTGGCCGAGCTCGCCGAAAGCATCCGCGAATCCGGTGTCGTGCAGCCGGTGGTGCTGCGTACGCGCGTCTGGGGCTTCGAGCTGCTCGCCGGCGAGCGGCGCTGGCGCGCGGCGCAGCAGGCCGGATTGCACGAGATCCCGGCCATCGTGCGCGACGATCTGTCGGACAGCGAAGCCTTCGTCATCGGCCTGATCGAGAACCTGCAGCGCGAATCGTTGACGCCGATGGAAACCGCCGCGGGCCTCAAGCGCCTGGGCGAGCTGTTCGAGCTGACGCACGAGCAAATCGGCGAGCGCATCGGCAAGTCGCGCGAGTACGTCAGCAACTATCTGCGTCTGCTCAACCTCGCGCCGCCGGTGCAGGCGCTGGTCAACGAGGGTCACCTGCATCCCGGGCACGCCAAGGTGCTCGCGGCCCTGGCCTTCGACGAACAGCTGCGCTGGGCCGACGAGATCATCCGCTTGCGCCTGTCGGTGCGGCAGCTCGAACGCAAGCTCGCGGCGGCGCGCGCGCGCAAGATCGTGTTCAAGCCCGGCAAGTCCGGTGACTGGAAGGTGCTCGAACGCGAGCTGTCGGACCACCTCGCGTGCCCGGTGACGGTGCAGGCCGACAAGGCGGGCAAAGGTGAGCTGCGTATCCGCTTCCACTCGCTCGACGAGCTCGATGGCGTGCTCGCGCGCATCGGCTATAGCGCGCGCTAGCGCCGGCGCCGCAGCGGCGGAGGATTTATCTACAACGGCCGGGGATAAGCTTGTGGATAAGCCCGATGTGCGGCGCAGCAAACGTCGCAGGATTCAAGCCCGGCTCCGGGCATGAACAAAAAATTACCGCCCGCCGGCGCGCGATGACCGCCGCCCCCAGCCCCAAGCCCGGCGCCCGGGCTGCTGCTGCGCCCGGCATGCAGCTGGACCTGTTCCGCGCCGAGCCGCTCGTGCGCGAGCGCATCAGCGCGCGGGCGCGTCGGCTGCGCATTGAGGTGCGCCCAGACGGCGAGGTGGTGCTGGTCTATCCGCGCTGGGTACCGCGCGCCGAGGCGCTGGCCTTCCTGCGCGCGCGCGAGGCCTGGGTGCGCGAGAAGCTCGCCGAACTCGGCGAGCGCGTGCCGGCGCCGCCGCATGCACGCTGGGACGGCACCGACGAGATCCTGCTCGACGGCCGCCTGGTGCCGGTGTGCGTCGAGCCGGCGACGCTGCGCCAGATTCAGGTGCGCATCGAGCCGGAGGTGGTCACCGTGTTCGCGCCGCCGGCGATCTGCCGCGATGCGCCGCGGCTCGAACGCGCGCTGCGCCATGCGCTGATGCGAAAGGCGCAGCGGCTAGCGCGGCAACTGCTCGACTTTGAGGCCGCGCGGCTCGGCGTGCAGTGGCGCGAGCTGCTGCTGCGCGATCCGCGCACGCAGTGGGGCAGTTGCAGCCCGGACGGCACGATCTCGCTATCGTGGCGTCTGGTGATGGCGCCGCTGGCGGCGTTTCGCTACGTGGTCGTGCACGAGCTGTGTCACTGCGTGCACATGGATCACTCACCGCGCTTCTGGGCGCTGGTCGAGCGGCAGATGCCGGATTTTGCGACGCACAAGCGCTGGCTGCACGAGCACGGGGCGCGCCTACTGCATTACTTGCCACCGCGGCGGCGCAGCTGAGCGCGGCGGAATAGATGAGCCATCCCGTTGGGCAACGGCAGGGCTCGGGGGCGCGACGGTGTGCGGGGCGCGGGGCTCGGTTCAGGATCATCGCCGCACACCTGCCGTGTGCGAACCTGAGCAGCATGCGCCGTGGCGCCAGATGCAGCGTGAACGCCGGGGCTGGCGACGGCAAGCCCTCAAAGCGCCTTCAAGGCACCGCGCTTTTTCAAGTGGATCATCAGCAGCGAAACCGCCGCCGGGGTGACGCCGGAGATGCGCGCGGCCTGGCCCAGGGTCTGAGGCCGGTGCGCTTGCAGCTTTTGTCGCACCTCGTTGGAAAGACCGCCGATGCTGGCGTAGTCGAGATCGGCCGGCAGCACGGCCGCTTCATAGCGGCGAGCGCGCGCGATCTCGGCCTGCTGGCGCTGCACATAGCCGGCGTACTTGACGTCGATCTCCACTTGCTCGGCCACCGTGGGATCGATGTCCGCGGCGAGCAGGCCGAGGCGCTGCAGCGCCGCGCACGAGCCCTGCGGCCGGCGCAGCAGGTCGAGCCCGGACAAGCCGGCGTCGTCCGGGGCTTCGCCGAACACCTCGACCAGCGCCGGCTCGCGCAGCTGCGCCGGCTTGAGCCACAGCGCATCGAGCGACGCGCGCGTGCGCTCGATCGCCTCATGCTTGGCGTTGAACGCGGCCCAGCGCGCGTCGTCGACCAGACCCAGCGCGCGGCCGATCGGCGTCAGACGGCGGTCGGCGTTGTCCTCGCGCAGCAGCAGCCGGTGCTCGGCACGCGAGGTGAACATGCGGTAGGGCTCGGTGGTGCCGCGCGTGATCAGATCGTCGACCAGCACGCCGAGGTAAGCCTCGTGCCGCTGCGGTTCCCAGGGGGGCAGCCCGCGCGCCTTGCGCGCGGCGTTGAGACCGGCGAGCAGGCCCTGTGCGGCAGCCTCCTCGTAGCCGGTGGTGCCGTTGATCTGGCCGGCGAAGTACAAGCCGCCGATGACCTTGGTCTCCAGCGAGCGCTGCAGGTCGCGCGGGTCGAAATAGTCGTACTCGATCGCGTAGCCGGGCCGGGTGATGCGCACGTTTTCCAGCCCGCGGATCGTGCGCACGAAGCGCTCCTGGATGTCGTAGGGCAGCGAGGTGGAGATGCCGTTGGGATAGACCTCGCGCGTGTTGAGCCCCTCGGGCTCCAGGAAGATCTGGTGGCGGTCGCGGTCGGCGAAGCGGCTGACCTTGTCCTCGACGCTCGGGCAGTAGCGCGGGCCGCTGCCCTCGATCGCGCCGGTGAACATCGGCGAGCGCGCGAAGCCCTCGCGGATGATCTCGTGCGTCGCCGGGTTGGTGTGGGTGATGTGGCAGCTGACCTGGCGCGGATGATCGGCGACGCTGCCGATGAACGAGAACACCGGCGTCGGCGTGTCGCCGGGCTGCTCGTCGAGCACGTCCCAGGCGATCGTGCGGCCGTCGAGCCGCGGCGGCGTGCCGGTCTTGAGGCGACCGACGCGCGGATGCAGCTCGCGCAGGCGCGCGGCGAGCGCCAGCGATGGCGCATCGCCGGCGCGGCCGCCGGCATGGTGGGTCAGGCCGACATGGATGCGCCCGCCGAGGAAGGTGCCGGTGGTTAGCACGACGCAGGGCGCATGGAACGACAGGCCCAGCCGCGTCAGGACGCCGCGAACCTGCGTGCCGTCGACGATCAGATCCTCGACCTCCTGCTGGAACAGCGTCAGGTTCGGCTGGTTCTCCAGCGCCTCGCGCACCACCCACTTGTAGAGCATGCGGTCGGCCTGGGCGCGCGTCGCGCGCACCGCCGGACCCTTCGAGGCATTGAGGATGCGGAACTGGATGCCGGCGCGGTCGGCGGCACGCGCCATCAGGCCGCCGAGTGCGTCGATCTCCTTGACCAGATGGCCCTTGCCGATGCCGCCGATCGCCGGATTGCAGGACATCTGGCCCAGCGTCTCGATGTTCTGCGTGATCAGCAGCGTGCGCGCGCCGGTGCGCGCCGAGGCCAGCGCAGCCTCGGTGCCGGCATGCCCGCCGCCGACCACGATCACGTCGAAACGATTCGCGTCGTGCATGTGCTCAAAACCCGTACTGGCCGGCACCGTCGGTCACGATCATGTTCAGAACTCGATGCGGCCAGTGAGCATCTGCCACCACATCTTCCAGTCGCCCTTGAACGACATCCACGGGTACTTGAAGGTGGCGGGCTTGTTGTGCTCGAAGAAGAAGTGCCCGACCCAGGCCCAGGCATAGCCTTGGATCAGCCCGATCAGCAGCAGCCAGGGATTGAGCGTGACCACGGCAGCGATCGCGAGCATGATGCCGATGCTGCTGCCGACGAAGTGCAGTCGCCGGCAGGTGCGGTTGGAGTGCTCTTGGAGGTAGTACGGGTAGAAGTCGTCGAAGCGCTTGAAATCGGTTGCCGTCATCGCCGAGCCTCCTTCACATGAACGGCCGATTATAGGGCCGCCACGCCAAAGACCCATGAAAATCGCGATCCTGTCGCGCAACCGCCGCCTGTACTCGACCCGGCGCCTGAAAGAAGCCGCCGAGGCGCGCGGCCACCAGGTACGCATCATCGACGTGCTGCGCTGCTACATGAAGCTGCAGCCGGGCAGGCCGGAGATCTGGTACGGCCAGCGTCGCCTCGCCGGCTTCGACGCGGTGATCCCGCGCATCGGCGCCTCGGTGACCTTCTACGGTACCGCCGTGCTGCGCCAGTTCGAGATGATGGGTGTCTACACCCTCAACGAATCGGTCGCGATCGCGCGGGCCCGCGACAAGCTGCGAGCGCTGCAACTGCTCGCCCGCCGCGGTGTCGGTATGCCGGCGACGGCCTTCGCCCATTCGCCGGACGACACCGACGGCGTCATCGGCCTGGTCGGCGGTGCGCCGCTGGTGATCAAGCTCGTCGAGGGCACGCAGGGGCAGGGCGTCGTGCTCGCCGAGAACCAGCAGGCGGCCCGCTCGGTGATCGACGCCTTCCGCGGGCTCGACGCCTACTTCCTCGTCCAGCAGTTCGTCGCCGAGGCCGGCAACGCCGACATCCGCGCCTTGGTGGTCGGCGGCAAGGTCGTTGCCGCGATGCGGCGCACGGCCAAAGCCGGCGACTTTCGCGCCAACCTGCACCGCGGCGGCAGCGCCGAACCGGTCAAGCTGACGAGGGACGAGCGTCGCGCCGCCGCGCGCGCGGCACGCATCGTTGGCCTGAACGTCGCCGGCGTCGATTTGCTGCGCACGCCGCAGGGCTCGATGGTGATCGAGGTCAATGCCTCGCCGGGGCTCGAAGGCATCGAGGCGGCTTCGGGTGTCGACGTCGCCGGCCGCATCATCGAGTTCGTCGAGCAGAACGCGCGTCCGCATCGAACGCGCACCCGGGGCTCGGGTTAGCCGGTGTGGGGCGACCGTCCCGGAAGCCATCGTCCGGCATGTCGGCGAGAAGATGAAACGCGCTGGCCATGCCCTTGCTCCTCGCCTTCAGCACGATCTCATCCCCGCGACGAAAGATCTCGATCTGCGGTGTGTCGAGAGGAAATTGCTTGGGCAGCCTTACCGCCTGGCTGCTCCCGGACTTGAAGACTCGAGCCATGGTCATGGCCGGGCGCGTATAGGCGTACCAGTGAACAGGCAAGCCCAGCGTCGACTGGCTCCGGTTCCGGAGCCGCGGCAACGCCCACTACCGCATCAGACCTGCCACCAGGAACAGCCCCAGCAGCACCGCCGTCCACAGCACCATGGTGCCGGTCGTCCAGGCATCGGCGATGCGGCCGTTCGGGCGCAGTACGACGCTGGCGTGGGTGGCCGAGCGCAGCGCGAAAGCCCAAAGTGGCGTCAGCACGCGGTCGCGGGCGGCGGCGAGAACCGACACGGTGCCGTTCCAGACGGCCGGCGCGAGGCGGCGGTAAGTCCAGTCGAAGTCGAGGTTCAGCGACGGGACCTCCGGCGGATACCAGCCGCGGCGGTAGAGCACGGCGAAGCCAGCAGCAGCAAACAGCAGTAATTGCAATTGCGTGATGACGTGCGTCGTCGTGTAGGCGTCGTAGTCGACGTCGAAGGGCAGCAGCGCGTACAGCGGCGCGGGGTACAGGCCGATGGCGATGCACAGCGCCGCGGTGAAGCCCATGGCGAGCAGCATGTTCAGCGGCGCCTCGTCGCAGCGCTTGCCGGAGTCGTGGGCGAAGAAGCTGAAGAACGGGATCTTGATGCCGGAGTGGTCGAGCACGCCGGCCGAGGCGAACAGCAGCATCAGCCAGACGACCCACAGGTGCTCCTCGGCGACCGCGGTCAGGATCATCGACTTGGTGACGAAGCCGGACAGCAGCGGGAACGCGGAGATGGACATCGAGCCGACGATGCAGAACGCCGCGGTCCACGGCATCGACTTGTACAGGCCGCCGAGTTCCGAGGCCTTGATCGTGCCGACGCGGTACAGCACCGCGCCCATCGCCATGAACAGCAGCGACTTGTAGAGGATGTGCGCGAAAGCGTGCGCGGCGGCGCCGTTGATCGCCAGCTCGGTGCCGACGCCGATGCCGCAGACCATGAAGCCGAGCTGGTTGTTGAGGCTGTACGCGAGCACGCGGCGTAGGTCGTTCTCGATGACGGCGAAGAAGATCGGGAACAGCGTCATCGCCACGCCGATCCAGATCAGCTCTTCCGTGCCCGGGAAGCCGCGCGCCAGCGCATAGACCGCGAGCTTGGTCGTGAACGCCGACAGCACGACGGTGCCGGTGACGGTGGCCTCGGGGTAGGCGTCCTGCAGCCAGTTGTGCAGCAGCGGAAACGCGCACTTGATGCCGAAGGCGAGGAAGATCAGCAGCGCGCCCGGCTCGGCGAGATCCATGCGCTCGAAGTCGACGCTGCCGGTGGCCACGTAGCGCACCGCGATGCCGGCAATCAGGATCACGCCGGAGCCGACCTGGATGATCAGGTAACGCATGCCCGCGCGATAGGCGCGCTCGGTGCGCCGCGCCCAGATCAGGAACACCGATGAGAGCGCCGTCAGCTCCCAGTACAGCATCAGCGTGACGAGGTCGCCGGCGAGCACGGCACCGATCGCGGCGCCGGCATAGACCGTCGCGGCCACGTGCTGCAGCGTGTCCTTGAGGTGCAACGCGTAGATCACCGCGAGCCAGGCGGCGATGTGGAAGATCACGGCGAAGACGAACGACAGGCGATCGATGCGGATCGTCTCCATCGCCATGCCGAAGAACTGGATCGCGCCGCTGTCGCCGTCGGGCAGAACGATCAGCAAGGCGAGACTGGCAGCCGGCAGAAGCAGCATGAGCAGCTTGCGCGGCCAGTCGCGCAGCAGCGGCAAGAGCAGGCCGCCGCCGATCATCAGCAACGCGGGATTGAAGAGCGCCTCAGTCATCGCTGTCTCCGCGCTCGTAGTAATCCTCCGGGCGTTTGATCAGCCGCCGCAGCGCCTTGGCGCTGAGCACGATGAACACGTAAGCGCCGAAGCCGAAGAAGGCGAAGAAGCCGAACCAGTGCTCGAACGCGAAGTGTCCGTGCTTCTCGTAGAACAGCTCGGCGAGCAGCAGCGCCGCACACAGCGCGTACAGGCCCAAGACCAGGCGCGTGACGTTGCGTGGACGATCGAGCCAGCGTTCGCGATCGTTCATTCCGGCTCCCAGCTGTAGCCGAGACGCTCGGCGAGCGGCTCGACCAGGTGGTCTTCGAAGAAGAACAGGAAGAAGCAGGCCAGCGCGGTGAGGCACAGCGGCACGACGCAGGCCCACGGGGCTTCGCGGATCTTGCGCGTGCGTGCGGCGCGGGCTTCGCCGGAAGGGTCGTCGGCGGCCGCCGGGGCGCCGCGCTCGGGCATGAAGAAGGCACGGATTGGAATCGGCATCAGATAGGCGATGCCGAGCAGCGAGCTGACCAGCAGCACGCCCATCATCACCGGCGTGCCGGCCTCCACCGCGCCCTCCATCAGCAGCAGCTTGTCCCAGCTTCCGGCCAGCGGCGGCAGGCCGATGATCGACATGCCGGCGAGCGTGAAGGCAGCGAAGGTGAACGGCATCTTGGGGCCGAGGCCGTCGAGTTCGCTGACCTTGCTCTTGTGCGCGGCGACGTAGATCGCACCCGCGCAGAAGAACAGCGTGATCTTGCCGGCGGCGTGGGTGAGGATGTGCAGTGCGCCCTCGATCAGCGCGTCCTGCGAGGCCAGCGCGGCGCCGAGCACGATGTAGCTGAGCTGGCTCACCGTCGAGTACGCCAGCCGCGCCTTCAGGTTGTCCTGCCGGATCGCGATGATCGCGGCGACGACGATGGTGAAGGCTGCGACCCAGGCCATGGGCTGGCCCACGGCGGAGAAGCGCATCGCGTCCATGCCGAAGAAGTAGATGGTGATCTTCATCACCGTGAACACGCCGGCTTTCACGACCGCGACCGCGTGCAGAAGCGCGGAGACCGGCGTCGGCGCGACCATCGCCGACGGCAGCCAGCGGTGGAAGGGCATCAGCGCGGCCTTGCCGATACCGAAAAGGAAGAGCGCGTAGAGAATGCCCAGCGTCTGTGGCGACGCATGTCCGGCAAGGATGCCGCCGTCGCGGAAGTCCAGCGTGCCGGTGAGTGCGTAGGTCCACACCAGCGCCGGCAGCAGCAGGCCGATCGAGGTGAGTAGCAGGGTGATCAGATACACGCGAGCGCCCTTGCGTGCTTCCGATGTGCCCTTGTGCGCGACCAGCGGCCAGGTCGCGAGCGTCAGCACCTCGTAGCCGACGAACAGCGTCAGGCCGTTGCCGGCAAAGGCAATGACCATCGCGGCGAAGATCGCGATGGCGAAGCAGAAGTAAAAGCGCGTCTGGTTTTTCTCCTCGGCCGCGCGCATGTAGCCGATCGCGTAGACCGAGGTCACCGGCCACAGGCAACCGGCGACGCTGGCGAACAGTAGGCCCAGCGGCTCCATCTCGAAGGCGAAGGACAGGCCCGGCATCCAGGTCCATAGTTCGAGGCGCGGACGCTCGTCGACGTAGGCCCACAGGCTGACGACCAGCGCGGCGAGCGCGACCCCGGCGATCAAGGTGGCGGTCTCGCGCAGGTTCGGGTGCTTGCGCAGCGCCAGCAAGCCGATGGCGCCGGCCAGCGGCAGCGCCATCGCCAGCAGCATCAACTGCGGGTTCACGATGCCCCTCCGAGCAGTCCGCGCGCGGCAACACCGGCGACATCGGCGAGGCCGGCACTGTCGACCGCGATCCACAGCGTCAGCAGCACCAAGAGCCAGGCGGCGACGCTCATGCCGGGCGCGGCCGGCGCGGCCTCGCCGGCCGGCGGTTCACGGAACCAGGCGGCCTCGATGATGCGACCGACGTAGACCAGCGCGAGCAGCGAGCTGACCAGCATCGCCGCGAGCACCGACCACTGTCCGGCGCTGATCAGCGCCTGCGCCAGCGCCCACTTGCTGACGAAGCCCGCGGTCAGCGGCACGCCGACCAGGCCGAGCCCGCCGAGCAGCAGCGCGGCGAAGGTGCCGGGCATGCGTTTGGCGAGTCCGGCGTAGTGATCGAGCGTGCTGCCTTGGGTGCGCAGCATCACGATGCCGGCAACCGCGAACAGCCCGCCCTTGATCAGGCCGTGGTTGAACAGATGCAGGAAAGCCGCGGTGAGGCCCTGCACGTCGGCGAGGCCAATGCCGGCGACGATGTAGCCGATCTGGCCGATGCTCGACCACGCGAGCAGGCGCTTGACGTCGTGCTGGAAGCAGGCGACCGCCGAGCCGACGAGCATGCCGATGACGCCGAGCGTCAGCAGCACCTCGGCCAGCGGCAAAGTGTCGCCGATGAAGTCCGTGCCAAAGACGCCGAAGGCATAGCGCACAAAGGCGTAGATCGCGATCTTGGCGCCGGCGCCGGCGAGCAGCACGCTCGCGGCGCTCGATGCCTGCGAATAGGCATCGGGCTGCCAGGCGTGCAGCGGGAATACGGCGGCCTTGATCGCAAGGCCCACGGCGATGAAGCCGAGCGACGCGGTCAGCGCACGATTGCCGTAGAGCGCCGGCACGCGCTCGGCGAGATCGGCCATGTTCAGCGAGCCGGTCAGCGCGTACAAAAGGCCGATGCCGATCAGTACGAAGGTGCCACCGACGGTGCCCATCACCAGATAGCGGAAGGCGGCAAGCAGCGCGCGGCGGTGCCGTCCCATCGCAATCAGCGCGTAGCCGGACAGCGAGGAGATTTCGAGAAAGACGAAGACGTTGAACGCATCGCCGGTGATGCCGATGCCGAGCAGACCGGCGAGGTACAGGCACAGACAGGCGTAGTACAGGTAAATGCGCGGGCGCTCGATCTCGGCCTCGACCGCACGCGGCGCGTAGAGCGCGACCGCGACCGCGAGCAGACTCACCAGCAGCAGCGGCAGCGCATTCGCCGCATCGACCACGTACTCGATGCCGAACGGCGCCGGCCAGCCGCCGAGGGCGTAGCGCAGCACGCCGCCGTCGATGGTCTGCACGAACAGTTGCGTAGAAATCACCAGCGCCGAGAGCGTCGTCAGCGCGAAAACGCCCCATGCCGCGCGTGGATGGCGCACGAGCACGCACGCCGGTGCGGCGAGCAGGGGAATCACCACCTGCAGCGCGGGCAGATGCTCGATCATCTGGCGCCGCTCTCCGCGTCGTCGCGCTTGAGCGCGTCTTGCTCTTCGGTCGTGCCGTAGGCTTCGTGGATGCGCACCGCCAGCGCCAGGCCCAGCGCCGTCGTCGCCACGCCGACGACGATGGCAGTGAGGATCAGCACGTGTGGCAGCGGATGCGAGTAGGTGGTGAACGCGGGATCGAGAATCGGTGCGGTGCCGCCGCGCACCTTGCCCAGACTGATGAACAGCATGAACACCGCGACCTGGAACACGTTCAGGCCGATCATCTTCTTGACCAGGTTGGCGTGGCTCATCACGACGTAGAGCCCGACCATCATCAGCACGATGGCGATCCAGTAGTTGTAGTAGCTCAGCAGGCTCATGAGCGGCCGACTCCACGACCGATGCCACGGCCGGCAAAGCCGTAGAACAGCATGATCATCGCCGACGTCACCGTGATGCCGACGCCGAGCTCGACCAGCAGGATGCCCAGATGCTGGCCGGCCACCGGGTCTTCGGCGGCCAGAAGGTCGTAGTCGAGGAAGGCGCCGCCGAGCAGCAGCGTGGCGACCCCGACGCCACCGTAGAGCAGCACGCCGGCCGCCAGCAGCGGACGTAGCGCGCGCATCGGCACCGCAGCGCGTGCGGCATCGAGGCCGAAGACCAGCGCGTACAGGACCACGCCGGCGGCGAAGATCACGCCGGCCTGAAAGCCGCCGCCGGGACCGTAGTCGCCGTGGAACTGCACGTACAAGCCGAACAGCAGGATGAAAGGGATCAGCAGCTTGGCGATCACGCGCAGCACGCGCTGACGGTCGCGCATCGGCGCCGCCCGTTCCCGGACCTCGCGCGGCGCGCGCTGACCGAGCAGCATCAGCACGGCGACGGCGGCGGTGAAGATGACGACGACCTCGCCGAAGGTGTCGTAGCCGCGATAGCTAGCGAGCACCGAGGTGACGACGTTGGGCACGCCGATCTCCTCGACGGAGCTCACCAGATAGCGCTCGGTGACCGGATGGGTCTGCACCGGCGAATCCTCGATCCCGAACGCGGGCAGATCGCCGCTGGCATGGACCAGCAGCGCACCGGTGGTCAGCGCCACCAACAGCGCCGGCACGCTGCGCGCCGTCGGTGTGAGCTTCTCGCGCGTGCGCGTGAGCGCCAACGCGCCGAGCAGCAGCACCGTGGTCATGCCGGCGCCGACCGCCGCCTCGGTGAAGGCGACGTCGACCGCATCCTGCATCACGAAGATGCAGGCGCTGGTGAGGCTGAAGATGCCGGACAGCATGGCCACTGCGAACAACTGGCGGATCTTGGCGATGGCGATGCCGCTGCAGAGCAGGATCGCGAACAAGGCGACGTCGATCAGCATCCAGCCGCTCATGGGGTCTGGGCTCCATCGCGAGCGTGTGGCTTGCCGGTGCGCGGCTTGAGTCCATCGCCGAGCGCCGCCTGCGCCAGTGCGTGGCTCGCCGTGGGGCTGGTGAACAGCAGGAACAGCAGAATCAGCAGCAGGCGCAGCGCGGTGGCGAATTCCTCGCTGCGCAGCAAAAGACCGAGGATCACCAGACCCGCTCCGGCGCTGTCGGTGATGCTGGCGGCGTGCGTGCGCATGAAGAACTCGCTCAGGCGATGCAGACCGGCGGCGCCGGTGAGCACGAGCAGTACGCCGGCGCCCAGCGCGAGGTCGGCGGTGATCTGCAGGATCGATTGCAGCAGGCTCACAGATCGTCTCCGTGCTCGCCGCTGGCCGAGGCGCCGAACTCGCCGTAGTGGCTCAGCTTGAGCACGGCGACGGTACCGATGAAGTTGATGAGGGCATAGACCAGCGCGATGTCGAGGAAGTGTGGCCGACCTGCGAGAAAGCCGACCACGGCGATGAACAGCACGGTCTTGGTGCCGAAGCTGTTGACCGCGAGGATGCGGTCATAGAGCGTTGGCCCGAACACGGCGCGCGCCAGTGCGAGCAGCATTGCGACGAGCAGGCCGAGCGTTGCCGCCAGCAGCATCAGCGCAGCCCCGCCCGGCGCAGGCGCCGGATCATCTCGCCGGCCTCGATGTTCGCGAGCGCACGTACATCGAGTGCGTGGACCTCGATATGGCGCTCGTCCACCGTCATCGACAGTGTTCCCGGCGTCAGCGTGATCGAATTGGCGTAGGTCGCGCGCTCGACGTCGCTGAGTCCCTCGACGTTGGCGCGGCCCAGCCCCGGCGTGATCGGCGCACGCGGCTGCCAGATCAGCCGGCTCACCGCGAGCGCCGACAGCAGGATCTGGCCGCCGAGCCACAGCCAGTAGCGCGGCACGCGCAGCAGCCAGTGCAAGGGCTTGGCCTCGTCATCGACGATGTCCATCCGTTTCGCCAGCCACGCGACCAGCAGCACCGAGAACGCGCCAAAGCCGAAGAACATCGGCACGTAATGTCCGGAGAGCAGCAGCCAGAACGCGGCAAGCATCACGGTCAGACCAATCAGCTGCGTCATCCGTGATCCTTAGTCGAGCGTCAAAGCGGGTTCGAGAACCCGGATGGTTGCCGAATGCGCTCGCAGCGTCAACGACGAAGTCCGCGTTCTGCGGCGCCATTTGACGCGCGCGGCCGCATGAGGTTTTGATAGAGGCGCGGAACACGGACAGCTCGAGCGGCCGCAGTGCGAGGCCCGTTCGTTCCGTTCCGCGGCTCATCGCAGCGAGGGGCAAGCCATGCAACTTGGCCAGCTGGCACTGTACGCGGCACTCGTCTTCGGACTGTGCGCGCTGATGCTGGGACTCTCCTGGGTCCTGGGCCAGAGGACCGCTGCGTCCCGCTTCGGCCGCGAACCCTACGAATCCGGCATCGTCTCCACCGGCGGCGCGCGCCTGCGGCTGTCGGCGAAGTTCTATCTCGTCGCGATGCTGTTCGTGATCTTCGATCTCGAGGCGGTCTATGTGCTCGCCTGGGGGGTGGCCGCGCGCGAAGCCGGCTGGGCCGGTTACATCGAGATCATGGTCTTCCTCGGCATCCTGGTCGCGGCGCTGGTCTATCTGTGGCGCTGCGGTGCGCTCGACTGGGCGCCGAGGTCGCAGCATCCCGCCGACCGACGTTACTGAGGTGCGTTCGATGGAATACAGCCTCAAGCGCATGGACGATCCGCGCGCGGCGCCCTCGCTCGACGAGCAGGTGCGCAAGAGCGTGTTCCTCGGCAAGCTGGAAGAACTCGCCCACCACGCCGTCAACTGGGGGCGCAAGAACTCGCTGTGGCCGTTCAACTTCGGCCTGTCGTGCTGCTACGTGGAGATGGCGACCGCGTTCACCAGCACGCACGATCTCGCGCGCTTCGGTTCCGAGGTGATCCGCGCGACGCCGCGCCAGTCCGACGTGATCGTCATCTCCGGCACGCCGTTCCTGAAGATGGCGCCGGTCATCAAGCTGCTCTACGAGCAGATGCTGGAACCCAAGTGGGTGATCTCGATGGGGTCCTGCGCCAACTCGGGCGGCATGTACGACATCTACTCGGTGGTGCAGGGCGTCGACAAGATCCTGCCGGTCGATGTCTACATCTCCGGCTGCCCGCCGCGCCCGGAAGCCTTCCTGCAGGCGCTGATCCTGCTGCAGAACGCGATCCAGTCGGAGCGCCGCCCGCTGTCGTGGATGGTCGGCCCGCAGGGCGTGACCAAGATGCCGGCGCTGTCGATGCGCGATGCCAAGCACGCCGAGCGCATGGCAGCGACCGACTTGAGGACGCCGGATGATGTCTAGCGCCGTCCTTAAGCAAGCGCAGCCGACCGGCGTCGTCGGCGAGCTGCTCGCGCGCTTCCCGGGCGAGGGTCTGATCGAACAGGCGACGGCCGACGGCATGCCCACGCTGTGGGTGCCGGCGTCAAAGTTGCTCGCGGTGTTGAAGACGCTCAAATGTGAGCTGCGCCCGCCCTATCGCATGCTCTACGACCTGACCGCGGTCGACGAGCGTCAGCGCCAGCATCGCAGCGGCCTGCCGGCGGCGGACTTCACCGTCGTCTATCAGTTGCTGTCGATCGAGCGCAACGCCGATGTCCGCATCAAGGTCGCGCTGACCGGGGACGCGCCGAGTCTGCCTTCGATCACCGGCCTGTGGCCGAACGCCAACTGGTACGAGCGCGAGGTCTGGGACCTGTTCGGCATCCGCTTCGACGGTCATCCGCATCTGGTGCGCATCATGATGCCGCGCACCTGGGACGGCCATCCGCTGCGCAAGGATCACTTTGCGCGGGCGACCGAGGCCGAGCGCCTGGTGATGGACCAGGCGCGCGTCGAGCGCGAGCAGGCGGCGCTGAAGATCGACCCCGCCGAGTGGGGCATGCGCGAGGTCGCCGAGGACCACGACACGATGGTGCTCAATCTCGGGCCCAACCATCCGAGCGTGCACGGCGTGTTCCGCATCATGCTGCAGCTCGACGGCGAGCAGATCGTGCAGGCGGTGCCGGACATCGGCTACCACCATCGCGGCGCCGAGAAGATGGGCGAGCGCCAGTCCTGGCACACCTACATCCCGTACACCGATCGCATCGACTATCTCGGCGGGGTGATGAACAACCTGCCATATCTGATGGCGATCGAGCGCATGGCCGGCATCACCGTGCCGCCGCGCGCGCAGACCATCCGCGTGATGCTGTGCGAGTTCTTCCGCATCACCTCGCACCTTCTGTTCTACGGGACTTATGCGCAGGACGTCGGCAGCATGAGCCCGGTGTTCTTCATGTTCGTCGACCGGCAGAAGGCCTATGACGTCATCGAGGCGATCACCGGCTTTCGCATGCATCCGGCGTGGTTTCGCATCGGCGGCGTCGCCGCCGACCTGCCGAACGGCTGGGAGCGACTGGTGCGCGAGTTCCTCGACTGGATGCCCAAGCGCCTCAAGGACTACGAGAAGATGGCGCTGAAGAACACCATCCTCAAGCGCCGCAGCATCGGCATCGGCCGTTACAGCACCGCCGAGGCGATCGACTGGGGCGTGACCGGCCCGGGCCTGCGCGCGACGGGGCTGGCTTTCGACTGGCGCAAGGCGCGACCGTACTCGGGTTACGAGCACTTCGACTTCGAGGTGCCCACCGGCAAAAACGGCGATGTCTACGACCGCTGCCTCGTGCGCGTCGAGGAGATCCGCCAGTCGCTGCGCATCATCGAGCAGTGCCTGAACCACATGCCGTCCGGCGACTACAAGGCGCGTCATCCACTGACGACGCCGCCGATCAAGGACCGCACGATGCAGGACATCGAGACCTTGATCCATCACTTTCTCAACGTGTCCTGGGGCCCGGTGATCCCGGCCGGCGAATGCACGATGACGGTGGAGGCGACCAAGGGCCTGAACAGCTACTACCTGATTTCCGACGGCGGCACCATGAGCTACCGCACGCGCATCCGCACGCCGAGCTTCGCGCATCTGCAGATGATTCCGCATCTTGCGCGCGGACTGATGGTGCCGGACCTGATCGCGATCATCGCCAGCATCGATTTCGTCATGGCGGACGTGGACAGATGACATGTTGAGTCCCGACGAAACCCGCGAGATCGACGTCGAGCTGTCGCACTACGAGCAGCCGCAGGCGGCGACGATCGAGGCGCTGAAGATCGTGCAGAAACATCGCGGCTGGGTCAGCGACGAGGCCGTGGCCGACATTGCCGCAAAGCTGGGCAGTTCGCCCGCGGACGTCGACGCGGTCGCGACCTTCTACAACCTGATCTACCGCCGGCCGGTCGGCCGCCACGTGATCCATGTCTGCGATTCGGTGTCGTGCTGGATCATGGGTCAGCCGCGGCTCACCGAGATGCTCAAGCAAAGGCTCGGCGTCGAACTCGGCCAGACGACCGCCGACGGTCGCTTCACGCTGCTGCCGATCTGCTGTCTGGGCACCTGCGATCGCGCGCCGGCGCTGATGATCGACAGCGACACGCATCGCGACCTCGAATCGGTCGATGCGGCGCGCCTCGACGCGATCCTGGAGCGTTACACATGACGCAACGCACGCGCCCGCCGGACAAGCCGCTCACCGATCGCATCCGCCCCGAGCACCCGCCGTACGGGCTCGCGGATTACGAACGCCACGGCGGTTTCCAGGGCTTGCGCGCGGCCTTGAAGATGGCACCGCAGGACGTCACCGGCTTGATCAAGGCCGCGGGCCTGCGCGGTCGCGGCGGCGCGGGCTTTCCCACCGGCGTGAAATGGGGCCTGGTGCCGATGGGCGCGGACGCGCCCAAACAAAAGTACATCGTCGCCAATGCCGACGAGATGGAGCCGGGCACGTTCAAGGACCGTTTGCTGCTCGAAGGTGACCCGCTGCAGCTCATCGAGGGCATGATCATCGGCGGCTATGCGATCGGCGCCAGCGTGGGCTACATCTTCCTGCGCGCCGAATACGTGCTCGCCGCCGAGCGCCTGCGTGCGGCGATCCGCGAGTGCCGTGCGCGGCACCTGCTCGGTCGCGACATCCTCGGTAGTGGTTTCGACTTCGAGCTCTACCTGCACACCAGCGCCGGCCGCTATATCTGCGGCGAGGAGACGGCGCTGATCTCATCGCTCGAAGGCAAGCGCGCGATTCCGCGCGCCAAGCCCCCGTTTCCGACCACCGCTGGCCTGTTCGGCAAGCCGACGGTGGTCAACAACGTCGAGACGCTGTGCAATGTGCCCCACATCGTCCACTACGGCGCCGACTGGTTTCGGCGCCTGTCGCGCTGCGGTGACGGCGGCACCAAGATCTACGGCGCCTCCGGCAAGCTGCGCCGCCCCGGCGCCTGGGAACTGCCGATGGGCACGACGGTGCGCGAGATTCTCGAAGAGCATGCCGGCGGCCTGCGCGCGGGCCTGAAACTGCGCGGCTTTCTGCCGGGCGGCGCCAGCACCGACTTTCTCACCGCCGAGCATCTCGACCTGCCGATGGACTTCGATTCCGTGGCCAAGGCCGGCTCGCGCATGGGCACCGGCACCATGATCGTGCTGGACGATCAGACCGATGTCATCGGCATGGTGCGCAATCTGATGACCTTCTTCGCGCGCGAGTCCTGCGGCTGGTGCACGCCCTGCCGCGACGGCCTGCCGTGGGGCGAGAAAATTCTCGCCGGCCTGCACACCGGCCGCGGCCAGCCGGAGGATCTCGACGTGCTGCGCCAGCTCACGCGCTGGCTCGGTCCCGGCCGCACCTTCTGCGCGCACGCGCCCGGTGCGATGGAGCCTCTGCAGAGCGCGCTCAAGCACTTCCGCGTGGACTTCGAGCGCGCGGCGAACCGCGGCGTGCCGATCGCCGCGACGGCGCTGCAGGAGAGCCGATGACGATCTCGCGCAAGCCACCGGACGCGACGATCCAGATCGACGGCAAGATCCACGCCGTCGATCCCTCGCGCAACCTGCTCGAGGTCGCCCTCGAACTGGGCTACGACCTGCCGTACTTCTGCTGGCATCCGGCGCTGGGCAGCGTCGGCGCCTGCCGCCAGTGCGCGGTCACCCAGTTCAAGGACGAGAACGACACCCAGGGCCGCGTGGTCATGGCGTGTATGACGCCCTGCACGGACAAGGCGCGCTTCAGTCTCGCGCACGCAGACGCCGTGACCATGCGCGCGGCGGTCATCGAGTTTCTGATGACCAACCATCCGCACGACTGCCCGGTCTGCGAAGAGGGCGGCGCCTGCCATCTGCAGGACATGACCGTGATGATCGGACACGCCTACCGGCGCTATCGCCATACCAAGCGCACGCATCTGAATCAGGATCTCGGCCCCTTCGTCGGCCACGAGATGAACCGCTGCATCGCGTGCTACCGCTGCGTGCGCTTCTATCGCGAATACGCCGGCGGTGACGATCTGAACGTGTTCGGCGCGCATCACCACGTCTATTTCGGCCGCGCGAGCGACGGCGTGCTCGAAAGCCCGTTCTCCGGCAACCTGGTCGAGGTCTGTCCCACCGGCGTGTTCACTGACAAGCCCTACGGTGAGTCGTACACGCGCAAGTGGGACCTGCAGCAGGCGCCCAGCGTCTGCCATCACTGCGCGCTCGGCTGCAACCTCATGCCCGGCGAGCGCTACGGCCGCATCAAGCGCGTCGAGAACCGCTACCACGGTGCGCTCAACGGCTACTTCCTCTGCGACCGCGGGCGCTACGGCTATCAGTACACCAACGCGGACGATCGTCCGCGCCGTGCGCTGCTCGAGGGTGCGCCCATCGCCGCCGCGGCCGCCGCGGCGCAGCTCGGCGCATGGATCGAGCAGGGGCGCGTGCTCGGCATCGGTTCGCCGCGCGCCTCGCTCGAAGCGAACCATGCATTGCGGGCGCTCGTCGGGGACGCGAACTTCCATCGCGGCGTCGCCGCAAGCGAGGCAGCCTGCGACGATGCTCTCGTGCAGATCCTGCGGCAGACGCCGGCGCGCATCGCCTCGATCCGCGAGGCCGAATCCGCCGACGCCGTGCTGGTGCTCGGCGAGGACCTGCTCGCGACCGGCGCGCGTCTGGCGCTGGCCTTGCGCCAGTCGGTGCGCAACGCTGCCTTTGCGATGGCCGACGCCGCCAACGTGCCGCGCTGGCAGGATCATTCGGTGCGCCTACTCGCGCAGCACGCGAAGTGTCCGCTGTTCGTGCTCAGTGCGCGCGCAACCGGACTCGACGACATCGCGAAGCGCACGTATCACGGCCGGCCCGCCGATCTCGCGCGGCTCGCGCAGGAGATCGTGCATCTGTTCGACTATACGCAGCCGCGTGCGCCGGGACTCGACGACGACGCGATTCACCTCGCGCACGACATCGCCACGGCCCTCAGAACCGCGCAGCGGCCGTTGATCGTCGCCGGCACCTCGGCGGGATCGGTCGCACTGTTGCAGGAGGCCGCGAATCTGTGCGTGGCCTTGGACAAGGCCGGGGTCGCGCCATCGATCGCGCTGCTGCCGCGCGCGGCCAACAGCGTCGGCACGGCGCTGCTCGGCGGTGACGATGCCGACGCCGCGCTCGCGCGCATCGAGGCCGGCGAGATCGACACGCTGGTCGTGCTCGAAACCGATCTGTATCGCCTCGCGCCGGCGGCGCGGGTCGATGCCGCGCTCGCGCGCGTTGAGAACCTCGTCGTGCTCGACGCGCTGGCGACGCCAACGACCGCGAAGGCCACGCTGCTGCTTCCGGCCGGCAGCTTCGCCGAAACCGACGGCACGCTGGTGAACTACGAGGGTCGTGCGCAGCGCTACTTCCAGGTGTTCGTGCCGGACGGCGACGTGCGCGAATCCTGGCGCTGGCTGCAGCAGGCCGCGCCGGCCGCCGGTCTGGATCTGGGTGACACGCTCGATGCGCTGATCGAGTGCTGCGCGCAAGCGCATCCGCAGCTCGCCGGCATCGTCGATGCGGCGCCGTCGGCGCGCTTTCGCCTCGCCGGCAGCCGCATCCCGCGCCAGCCGCACCGCTACAGCGGCCGCACGGCGATGCACGCGCACCGCGACATCCACGAGCCGCGCCCGCCGCAGGATGCGGACACGCCGCTCGCGTTCACGATGGAAGGTGCCCGCAGCGGCGCACCGCCGGCTCAGATTCCGATCTTCTGGGCGCCGCGCTGGAACTCGGTACAGTCGGTCAACAAGTTCCAGCACGAGATCAACGGCCCGCTGCGCGGCGGCGATCCCGGCGTGCTGCTGCTGGCACGCGAGGCAAGCGCCACCTACTACGAGCGACCAGCGTGGCAGCCGGCGCGAGAACTGGAAGTCGTCTGGCTGCACGAGCTGTTCGGGTCGGAGGAGCTGTCGGCGCGCGGCGCGGCGATTGCAACACGCGTGCCCAGGCCTTACGTCGTCGTGCATCCGGATCACGCCAATGGACTGGCCGACGACACGACCGTGATCTGCGACTGCGGCGGCCAGCGCTGGCATGCAAAACTGCGGATCGACGCAACGATGGCCGCCGGCGCCATCGGCGTGCCGTACGGTCTGCCCGGTGTGCCGGTGCTGCCGGTAGATGCCCGCGTCATGCTGGTGCCGGCATGAGCGACGCATTCAATCCACTGCTGGTCGGCACCATCCTGACCGCCGTCGTCGGCACCGCCGCGCTGCTGATCTGGGTCGAGCGGCGCATGCTCGGCCTGTGGCAGGACCGCTGGGGACCCAACCGCGTGTGGTTTCTGGGCATCGGCCAGGTCGTCGCCGACATGATCAAGATCTTCACCAAGGACGACTGGGTGCCGCCGTTCGCCGACCGCGTGGTCTTCGTCATCGCGCCACCGATCGCCATGATCACGGTGTTGCTGGCCTTCGCGGTGGTGCCGATCGCGCCGGGCGTGCACATCGCCGCGAACTGGAACGTCGGCATCTTGTTCGTGCTCGGCATGACCTCGCTCGCGGTCTACGCCGTGCTGCTCGGCGGCTGGGCGTCGAACAACAAGTACGCGCTGATCGGCGCGATGCGCGCCGCGGCGCAGTCGATCAGCTACGAGGTGTTCATGGGCCTGGCGCTGATCGGTGTCGTCATCCAGGCCGGCAGCTTCGATCTGGCTGACATCGTCGAGGCGCAGCGCGACGGTTGGTTCATCATCCCCCAGGCGCTGGGGTTCCTGCTGTTCATGATTGCCGGGCTGGCCGAAACCCACCGCCTGCCGCTGGACCTGCCCGAGGCCGAACACGAGCTGACCGCGGGTTTTCACACCGAGTATTCGGGCATGAAGTTCGGCATGTTCTTCGTCGGTGAATACGTCGCGGTGATTCTGGTGTCGTCGCTACTGACCACGTTGTACTTCGGCGGCTGGCTCGGGCCGACTTTCGGCTGGACCCTGTTCGGCTGGGAATTCATGCCGCTGCTGTGGTTCTGCATCAAGACCGGCGTTTTCATCCTGTTCTTCATCCTGCTGCGCGCGGCGATTCCGCGGCCGCGCTACGACCAGCTCATGCGCTTTGGCTGGCTGGTGCTGCTGCCGCTGGCGCTGCTGAACACGGCCGTCACCGGTGCCGTCGTGTTGTGGAGGGCCGGTTGATGTCGACGCCAACGCCGTCCGGTCTGCGCCTGCTGCTCGAAGGCTTTTACACGCAATGCCTGTCGCTGTGGCGCGTGTTCCTGCACCTGTTCCATCGCCGCTCGACGATCGAGTACCCGGAGCAGATGCCCTACCTGCCGCCGCGCTACCGCGGGCGCATCGTGCTGACGCGCGACCCCGACGGCGAGGAGCGCTGCGTCGCCTGCAACCTGTGCGCGGTCGCCTGCCCGGTCGGCTGCATCGCCCTGCAGAAGGCGGAGCGGCCCGAGGACGGGCGCTGGTATCCCGAGTGGTTCCGCATCAACTTCTCGCGCTGCATCTACTGCGGCCTGTGCGAGGAAGCCTGCCCGACCTACGCGATCCAACTGACGCCGGACTTCGAGATGGCCGAATACGACCGCCGCAACATGGTCTACGAGAAAGAGCACCTGCTCATCAGCGGGCAGGGCAAGCAACCGGGCTACAGCTTCTACAAGGTCGCCGGCCTGTCCGTGTCCGGCAAGCCCAAGGGTGCGGCGCAGAACGAAGAGCCGCCCGTCGATCCGAGGAGCCTGCTGCCGTGACGCTGCTGTTCTACGGCGCGTCCGCCGTGGCGCTGGCCGCGACGCTGCTCGCGATCACGCGCGCGCATCCGGTGCACGCGCTGCTGTACCTGATCGTCTCGCTGCTCGGCGCAGCCGGCGTGATGCTCGCGCTCGGCGCGCCGTTTGCGGCGATGCTGGAGATCGTGGTCTACGCCGGCGCGATCATGGTGCTGTTCGTGTTCGTGGTGATGCTGCTCAATCTCGGACCCGATGCCGCGCGCGGCGAGGCGCCTTGGCTGCGGCCGCGCTACTGGATCGGGCCGGGCCTGCTCGCCGCGGCGCTGCTGCTGCAGTTGCTGGCGGCGTTGTGGACGCTCGATGCGCCGGCCGGCGGCGCCGAGGTCGCCCCCAAGGCCGTCGGCGTGCTGTTGTTCGGGCCGTACCTGCTCGCAGTCGAACTCGGCTCGATGCTGCTGCTCGCCGGTCTGGTCTCGGCCTTCCACATCGGCCGGGCGCGGCCGGCGCGCGGGGGCGGCGCATGACTACGGTGCCGCTGGCACATGCGCTGGCCGTCTGCGCGGCGCTGTTCGCGCTCGGTCTGGCCGGGCTGCTGGTGCGCCGCGGCCTGCTGTTCTCCTTGATGTGCCTGGAGATCATGCTCAACGCCGCGGCTCTGGCCTTCGTCGTCGCCGGCAGTCGCTGGGCGCAGGCCGACGGGCAGGTGATGTTCGTGCTGGTGCTGACGCTCGCCGCCGCCGAGGTCGCCGTGGGTCTGGCGCTGCTGCTGCAGATTCATCGCCGCTTTAGATCGCTCGATCCAGATGCGGTGGCGGGGATGAAGGCGTGAATCCGGCCACGCTACTGCCTTGGGTGGTCTGGCTGCCGCTCTCGAGCGCGGCGGTGCTGCTGCTGTGGACGCGCATCCCGCGTGTGGGCGTCACCCTGCTCGGCACCGGCTCGATCACGGCTGCGGCGCTGCTGACGGCGTGGCTCGGCGCGCAATGGCTCGATGTACGCGAGCCGTTTACCGTCGTCTTGTGGCAATGGCTGCAGCTCGACAGCTTTGCGCCGCGCATCGCACTGCAGTTCGACGGGCTGGCGCTGACGATGACGGGAATCATCACCGGCGTCGGCGCGCTGATTCACAGCTATGCCTCGGGTTACATGCGCGACGACCCGCACTACCGCCAGTTCTTCGCGTACATGAACCTGTTCGTCGCGATGATGCTGGTGCTGGTGCTCGCCGACAATCTGCTGCTGCTGTACCTCGGCTGGGAAGGCGTGGGCCTGTGCTCGTATCTGCTGATCGGCTTCTGGAATCACGACCCGGCCAACGGCGCGGCAGCACGCAAGGCCTTCATCACCACGCGCGTCGGCGACACCGCGATGGCGATCGGCCTGTTCCTGCTCTATCGCGAGCTGCACACGCTCGACATCACCGGCGTGCTGACGGCGGCGCCGCTGGTCTGGGCCAACGATTCCTGGACGCCGACCTTGATTGCGCTGCTGATTCTCGGCGGCGCCGTCGGCAAGTCGGCGCAGTTGCCGCTGCAGGCCTGGCTGCCGGACGCGATGGCCGGTCCGACACCGGTCTCGGCGCTGATCCACGCGGCGACGATGGTGACCGCCGGCGTCTATCTGATCGCACGGCTCAATGGCCTGTACCTGCTGGCACCCGAGGCGCTGGCCCTCGTCGGCTGGATCGGCGCGATCACGCTGCTGCTCGCCGGCGCGGCGGCACTGGTGCAGACCGACATCAAGCGCGTGCTGGCGTACTCGACGATGTCGCAGATCGGCTACATGTTCCTCGCGCTCGGCGCCGGCGCCTGGCAGGCGGCGATCTTCCACCTGATGACCCACGCCTTCTTTAAGGCGCTGCTGTTCCTCGCGTCTGGCAGCGTGATCCTCGCCTGCCATCACGAGCAGGACATCTTCTGCATGGGCGGGCTACGCCGGAGATTGCCGCTGGCGTTCTGGAGTTTCGTCGTCGGCGGTTCGGCGCTCGCGGCGCTGCCGCTGGTCACCGCCGGCTTCTGGAGCAAGGAGGCGATTCTCGCCGGCGCCTGGTCGAATGGCCATCACGCGTGGTGGGCGATGGGCGCGGCCTGCGCGTTCCTGACCGGGCTTTATACGTTCCGGCTCGTGTTCATCGTCTTCCTCGGTCGCGAGCACACGCACGCGCACGACGCGGACACTGTGCGCATGCGCGTGCCGCTCCTCGCGCTGATGCTGTTGTCGGTCGTCGGCGGGGCGATTGCGCTGCCGCTCGCCGGCGTGCTGCCGGATGATCCGGCCAAGCCGGCGAGCCATGTGCCGGAGATTCTCGCCGTGGCCGCCGGGCTCGCCGGTATCGTGCTGGCCTGGTTTTGGTACGGACGCGGCGCCGGTGTTGCGCCCGACGACACACCGCTGCGTGCGCTGGTCAAGTCCGGCTGGGGTTTCGATGCGCTTTACGACGCATTGCTCGTGCGCCCGGTGTACGCGCTGGCGCGCGTCAATCGCCGCGATGTCGTCGACCAGGTCTATGACGCTGTCGCGATCGCACTGATGGGGCTGCACCGGCTTGCACTCAAGCCGCAGAACGGTCGACTGCGCTGGTATGCGGCAGCGATGGCGGCGGGCGTGGTCGTTCTGCTCGGGGCCGCCACATGGACATGACGCCGGGCCTGAGCGCCTGGCTGCTGCCGGCGCTGATTCTGATTCCGTTCTTCGGCGGACTCGCGGCCTGGTACGCGGAACGCTGGTCGCTGACCTGGCCGCGCTGGGTCGGCCTACTGAGCATGGGCGCGACCTGCCTGCTCGCGGTCTGGATCTGGCTGCACGCAGACGTGCCACCGGCCGTCCCACCCCACGGGTCACCTGAGTGGATCCTCGAATTCCGCGCCGAGTGGATTCCGCGCTGGGGCGTGAGCTTCCACCTCGGCATCGACGGTCTCGGCCTGTTGATGGTGCTGCTCACCGGCGTGCTGGGCGTCTTGTCGGTGGCTTGCTCGTGGCGCGAGATCCAGCAGTACGTCGGGTTCTTCCATCTGAACCTGCTGTGGAACCTCGCCGGCGTCATGGGCGTGTTCATGGCGCTGGACCTGTTCCTGTTCTTCGTGTTCTGGGAAGCGATGCTGGTGCCGATGTACTTTCTGATCGCGCTCTGGGGCCATTCGAGCCGCGGCGGGCGCTCGCGCGTTTATGCGGCGACCAAGTTCTTCATCTTCACCCAGGCCTCGGGCCTCTTGATGCTGGTCGGCATTCTCGCGCTGGTGTGGCTGCACCAGCAGAACACCGGGCAGTGGAGCTTCAGCTACGCCGAGCTGTTGTACACGCCGCTCAGTGCGACGCAGGAAATGCTGCTGATGCTGGCGTTCTTTGTTGGCTTCGCGGTCAAGCTGCCGGTGTTCCCGCTGCATCCGTGGCTGCCGGACGCGCACTCGCAGGCGCCGACGGCCGGTTCGGTGGATCTCGCCGGTGTGCTGCTCAAGACCGGTGCCTACGGGCTGCTGCGCTTCGTGCTGCCGCTGTTTCCGAATGCATCGACGGACTTCGCGCCGGTGGCCATGGCGCTGGCGATTCTGGGCATCCTCTACGGCGCGAAGATGGCGCTGGTGCAGACTGACATCAAGCGTCTGGTTGCCTACACCAGCGTCTCGCACATGGGCTTCGTGCTGCTCGGCATCTATGCGGGCACGACGCTGGCGCTGCAGGGCGCGCTGCTGCTGATGCTCGCGCACGGCCTTGCCACCGGCGCGCTGTTCATCCTCTGCGGCGAACTCTACGAGCGCCTGCACACGCGCGAGCTGTCACGCATGGGCGGACTCGCGCATCGTGCGCCGCACTATGCGACCGCGCTGATGTTCTTTGCGCTCGCCTCGCTCGGCCTGCCTGGCCTTGGCAACTTCGTCGGCGAGTTCCTCGTGCTGTTCGGCAGCTTCTCCGTCGCGCCGTGGATCACCGCACTCGCCGCGACCGGCCTGATTCTCGCGGCGGTGTACTCGCTGTACATCGTGCAGCGTGCATTGCACGGACCGCCGGCCGACGACACCTGCGTCGAGGATCTCACCGCGCGCGAGAAGCTGATGATGGGCTTCGTGATGCTCGCGCTGCTCGCGCTCGGCCTGTATCCGCAGCCAGTGATCGATCTCGCCTTCGCGCCGCTGGCGCAGATCGCCAACTGGTATGCACTCGGAGTGCCGCCGCCGTGAGTCCTGGATTGCAGGCCGAGCTTCTCGCCGGCGCGCCGTTGATCCTGATGGCGGCCGGCATCGTGCTGGTGATGCTGTTGATCGCCGCGCGTCGCGATCATCGTGCGATCGCGCAACTGACGACGCTGGGCTTCATCCTCGCCTTCGGCGCCTGCCTCGTTGCGCAGCCCACGGTCGAAATCACGCCGCTGCTGATCGTCGACGATTACGCGCGCTTGGCGATGGCGCTGTTCGCCTTGGCCGGCGCGATCACGGTGCTGCTGGTCTACGGCTATCTCGCACAGCACGACGGCTGGCGCGAGGAGATGTACTTGCTGCTGCTGCTCGCGGTGTTCGGCGCGATGGTGCTTGCCGGGGCGCGCCATGCGGCGAGCCTGCTGCTCGGCTTGGAGACGCTCGGCATCGCGCTGCTTGGCATGATCGCGTATCCCTTGCTGCGCAAGCGCCCGCTCGAAGCCGGCATCAAGTATCTGGTGCTGTCGGCGGCGTCGACGGCGACGCTGCTGTTCGGCTTCGCGCTGGTCTACGCGGCGAGCGGCAGCCTGCAGTTCGACACGCTCGGCGCCGCGCTCGCGCAGGCCAGCGGCGATGACCGCGTCATTGCGCAGGCGGGGCTCGGTCTGGTCTGGGTCGGCTTTGCCTTCAAGCTGTCGCTGGTGCCGTTTCATCTGTGGACCGCCGATGTCTACGAAGGCGCGCCGGCCCCGGTCACCGGCTTTCTGGCGACGGTGTCCAAAGGCGCGGTCGCCGTGGTGTTGCTGCGCTGGCTTGATGCGGCAACGCTCGCGCAGACGCCGATGCTGGCGCAGGCGCTCGCGGCGCTGGCTATCGCGAGCATCGCCGTCGGCAATCTCGCCGCCCTGCAGCAGAGCAACGTCAAGCGCCTGCTCGCGTACTCGTCGATCGCGCACTTCGGCTACCTCTTGGTGCCGTTTCTCGTTGGTGGGGCGACCGCGCGCGAGGCGGTGCTGTTCTATGTCGCCGCCTATGCGGTGATGACGCTGGGCTGCTTCGGTGCGATCGCGGCGCTCTCGAGCGGCGCCAATGCCGAGGACGCCGATCATCTGTACGACTATCGCGGTCTGTTCTGGCGCCGGCCGCTGGTGACCTCGGTATTCACGCCGATGCTGCTGGCGCAGGCCGGCGTCCCGCTCACCGTCGGCTTTCTCGCCAAGTTTTACATCCTCGCCGCCGCGGTCGAGCAGCACGCCTGGACGCTCGCGGTCGCCGTCGTGCTCGGCAGCGCGGTCGGCCTGTACTACTACCTGCGGCTGGTGGTCGTGCAGTTCCTGCCGCGACCCGGCGGCATGCGGCCGGAGACCGTCTGGTCGGAGATCACGGTCGCGCGCGGCGTCGCGCTGGCGCTACTGCTGGTCGCACTGATCGGCGCCGGCGTCTGGCCGCAGCCGCTCGCAGACGCGGTTGGATTGGCGCTGGCGGCACTGGCCTGAGCACGCTGCCGCAGTCGGCAATTGCCCTTACTGAACCGGCGCTTGCGCGTCGGCCCGGTGGCGATGCCGGGACTGATTGACTAAAATCCGCCCGCTTTGCAACCCAGATGACAGGTGGCCCGCTCGTGGATGTCACGCGCATCAAGCTCAAAAAGGGCCTCGACCTGCCGATCCAGGGTGTCCCGGAACAGCGCATCGAAGACGCCCCGGCGGTGACCACCGTCGGTGTCGTCGGCGCCGATTACGTCGATCTCAAGCCGACGATGTACGTCGAGGTCGGTGACCGGGTAAAACTGGGTCAGCCGCTGTTCGAGGACAAGCGCCGGCCGGGCGTGCTGCATACCGCACCCGGTGCCGGCGAGGTCGTTGCGATCAATCGCGGCGCGCGCCGCGTGCTGCAGTCCGTCGTCATCCGCCTCGACGGCAACGACGAGATCACGTTCAAGTCCTGGTCCGCGGACCAGCTCGGGACGATTGCGGTCGACGAGGTGCGCGAGCAGTTGCGTGTTTCCGGCCTGTGGACGGCGCTGCGTACACGCCCGTATTCGCGCGTGCCCAAACTCGACGCCACGCCCGCGGCGATCTTCGTGCCGTGCATCGATACGCGGCCGCTGGCTGCCGATCCGGCCGTGGTGCTGCGCGGCCAGGAAGACGACTTTCGCAACGGTCTGACCGTGCTGTCCCGGCTCACGGACGAGCTCTACGTCTGCAAGGCGCCGGGTGCCGCGATTCCGGTGCCCGAGCTGCCGCAGATCCGCCTCGCCGAATTCGAGGGGCCGCATCCGGCCGGCCTCGTCGGCACGCACATGCACTTTCTCAAGCCGGTCGGAGCGACGCGCTCGAACTGGTATCTCGGCCCGCAGGACGTGGTCGCGATCGGCCGGCTGTTCACGACCGGGCGCATCGACCCGACGCGTATCGTCGCCCTGGGCGGTCCGCAGGTGATCAGGCCGCGCCTGCTGCGCACCCGCCTGGGCGCCTGCCTGTCGGAGTTGATCACGGCGGAGATCAAGCCGGGCGAGGCACGCCCGCTGTCCGGCTCGGTGTTCGGCGGTCGCGAGGCGCGCGGTTGGGGCAATTACCTGGGCCGCTACAACGCCCAGATCACCGTACTGGCCGAGGGCCGTGAGCGTCGCTTCCTCGGCTGGATCAATCCGGCCGGTGACCGCCACTCCGTGCTCAACGTGTTTTTTTCCGCGTTCAGCCGCGGGCGACGGCGCATGGCGATGAACACCTCGACCAACGGCTCGCCGCGCGCGATGGTACCGATCGGCAACTACGAGAAAGTGATGCCGCTGGACATCCTGGCGACACCGCTGCTGCGTGCGCTGCTGGTGCGCGACACCGATGCCGCGCAGGCACTCGGCGCGCTGGAGCTGGACGAGGAGGATCTGGCCCTGTGTTCGTACGTCTGCGTCGGCAAGCACGACTATGGTCCGATCCTGCGCGCCAACCTCGAGCAAATAGAAGCCGAAGGCTGAGCCGCTCGGGGCGTGTCTGGACGGGCGCGCCCCGGCCCGCGCGGGTGGCTGCGGACGTCCGGGCGGGTCGCATGAGTCCCATCCGTGACCTCATGGACGGGTCGAACGCATGCCGAGGACGGGCTGCGGAGCTTGATCAAACGACGCCCCGGCAGCGCTGCCGGGCCGTCAACCAAGGCAGGTGAGATATGTCAGCACTGCGAAACTTTCTCGACCGGGTGGAGCCGCTGTTCAAGAAAGGCGGCCGCTTCGAGAAGTTTTACCCCTTGTACGAGGCGGTGGATACCATCGCCTACTCGCCGGGCGATGTCACCCGAACCGCGCCGCACGTGCGCGACGGCATCGATCTCAAGCGCGTGATGATCTATGTCTGGCTCGCGACGTTTCCGGCGATCGCGGTCGGCTGCTGGAACGTCGGTTACCAAGCCAACACCGCGCTCGCCGAGCTCGGTCGGACCCAGGCCGATGGCTGGCTGGTGGCGATGCTGCATCTGGTCGGCGCCGGCTTCGATCCGAGCAGCATCTGGGACTGTTTCTGGTACGGCTTCTGGCATTGGTTCCCGATCTACGTGGTGACCTTCGTCGTCGGCGGTTTCTGGGAGGTGCTGTTCGCCACCGTGCGCCGCCACGAGATCAACGAAGGCTTCTTCGTCACCTCCATCCTGTTCTCGCTGATCCTGCCGCCAACGGTGCCGCTGTGGCAGGTTGCGCTCGGCATCAGCTTCGGTGTCATCATCGGCAAGGAGATCTTCGGCGGCACCGGCAAGAACTTCCTCAATCCGGCGTTGACCGGCCGCGCCTTCCTGTACTTTGCCTATCCGGCTCAGCACTCCGGTGATGCCGTGTGGACGGCGGTCGACGGCTACACCTCGGCGACGACGCTGGGCATCGCCAAGCTCGGCGGGCTCGACGCGGTCAAGGACACGGGCCTGACCTGGATGCAGACCTTCATCGGCATCGAGCAGGGCAGCATCGGCGAGGTGTCCGCGCTGGCGATCTTCATCGGCGGCGCCTTTCTCCTTTACACCGGCATCGCCAGTTATCGCATCGTCTTGGGCATGCTCGCCGGCATGATCGGCATGACGCTGCTGTTCAACCTGATCGGCTCCGAATCCAATCCGATGTTCGCGTTTCCGTGGTACTGGCATCTGACCGTCGGCGGCTTCGCCTTCGGCCTGATGTTCATGGCCACCGATCCGGTGTCGGCGGCGCATACCGATGTCGGGCGCTGGATCTTTGGCGCGTTTTGCGGCGTCATGGTGGTGCTGGTGCGCGTGCTCAATCCGGCATTTCCGGAATCGGTGATGCTGGCGATCCTGCTCGGCAACATCTTCGCGCCGTTGTTCGACTACGCTGTCGTGCGCGCCAACGTCGCACGTCGCCAGCGCCGCTTGGCGACGACCTGAGGGATTTGCTCATGGCCATCAAGGACACCAAAGCCAACGCCCTGATCGTCGCCGGCGTGCTGTGCTTCGTCTGCTCCCTGCTGGTGACGGTGGCGGCGATCGCGCTGCGTCCGGTGCAGCAGGCCTCCAAGCTCGACGACAAGCGCAAGAACATCCTGCGCGTCGTCAACATGTACGAACCCGGCATGGATATCGACGAGGCGTTCAAGCAGATCACGCCCAAGGTCGTCGAGCTGGATACCGGTGAGATCGTGGATGGCATCGATCCGGCCACCTTTGATCAGTACGCCGCCGCCAAGGACCCGGCGCAGGGTGGTCGATCGATCCCTGCGGATGCCGACATCGCCAAGGTCAAGTACCGGCCCCGGTACGCGACGGTCTATTTCCTCTACAACGAGGACGGCACGCCGCGCACGGTGATCCTGCCGATCAGCGGCTATGGCCTGTGGTCCACGCTGTACGGTTTTCTCGCCGTCGAGGCCGACGGCAATACCGTGGTCGGCATCAACTTTTACCAGCATGCGGAGACACCGGGACTGGGTGGTGAGGTCGACAACCCCAACTGGAAGCAGTTGTGGCCGGGCAAGAAGCTCTACGACGAGCAGGGCCAGCTCGCTCTGCACCTGGTCAAGGGCGGCGTCGATCCGAACGCGCCGGACGCCGAGCACAAGGTCGACGCGCTCGCCGGCGCGACGCTGACCTCGAACGGCGTCAGCAACCTGATCCGCTACTGGATGTCCGAGGACGGCTTCAAACCGTTTCTCGACAAGCTCGCCGCGCAGCACGCGGGCGCCGCCGCCGCGCCCTCCGCTTGAGGTCCACGCCATGTCCGACATCAATGCCAAGAAGATCGTCCTTTCGCCGATCGCCGACAACAACCCGATCATCCTGCAGGTGCTCGGCATCTGCTCGGCGCTCGCCGTCACCAGCAAGCTCGAAACCGCGCTGATCATGTGCGTCGGCCTGACGCTGGTCACCGCGCTGTCGAACCTGTTCTACAGCACGATCCGTAACTACGTACCGTCGAGCGTGCGCATCATCGCGCAGATGACCATCGTCGCGACGCTGGTGATCCTCGTCGATCAGACGCTCAAGGCCGTGGCCTATGAGCAGTCCAAGCCGCTGTCGGTGTTCGTCGGCCTGATCATCACCAACTGCATCGTCATGGGCCGGCTCGAAGCCTTCGCGCAGTCGAATCCGCCCTGGCCCGCGTTCCTGGACGGCCTCGGCAACGGCCTCGGTTACTCGGCGATCCTGATCGTGCTCGCCGTGATCCGCGAGCTGTTCGGCTCCGGCAAGCTCATGGGCGTCGAGATCCTGCCGCTGGCGACCGAGGGCGGCTGGTACGTGCCCAATGGTCTGCTGCTGCTGCCGCCGTCAGCGTTCTTCCTGATCGGCCTGATCATCTGGGCGGTGCGCACCTGGAAGCCCGAGCAGGTGGAGAAGCCGGACTTCCGCATCCAGGCTGGCCAGGCGCACGGCGCCGAAGCGCACTGAGGAGGCGTCCCATGGAGCACTACGTCAATCTCGCGATCCGCACACTGTTCGTCGAGAACCTCGCGCTCGCGTTCTTTCTCGGCATGTGCACCTTTCTCGCAATCTCGAAGAAGATCGAGACCGCGATCGGTCTGGGCGTTGCCGTCATCGCCGTGCAGTCGCTGACGATGCCGCTCAACAACCTGCTGTTCCAGTACGTGCTCAAGCCGGGCGCGCTGAGCTGGGCCGGTTTGCCGAACACCGACCTGTCCTTCCTCGGGTTGATCCTGTACATCGGCGTGATCGCCGCGAGCGTGCAGATCCTGGAGATGACGCTGGACAAGTACGTGCCGGCGCTGTACTCGGCGCTGGGCGTGTTCCTGCCGCTGATCACCGTGAACTGCGCGATTCTCGGCGGTTCTCTGTTCATGGTCGAGCGCGACTACACCTTCCCCGAGGCCTGCGTCTACGGCGTTTCTTCGGGCGCATCGTGGGCGCTGGCCATCGTGCTGCTGGCCGGCGTGCGCGAAAAGCTCAAGTACTCGGATGTGCCCGCAGGTCTGCAGGGTCTGGGCATCACCTTCATTTCCGCCGGGCTGTTGGCCTTCGGGTTCATGGCTTTCTCCGGCATCCAGCTCTAGGACGCACTCGACATGGTTCTCGAAATCGGCCTGGGGGTCGCGGTCTTCACCGGCGTCATCCTCGCGCTCGTCGTCGTCATCCAGTTCGCCAAGAGCCGGCTGGTGCCTGCCGGCAACGTCAAGCTCGTGATCAACAACGAGCGCGAGCTCGAGGTGCCGGTTGGCGGCAAGCTATTGCAGACGCTCGCTGCCTGTGGCCTGTACGTGCCCTCGGCCTGCGGCGGCGGCGGCTCCTGCGCACAGTGTCGCGTCAAGGTCTTCGAGGGCGGCGGCAACATCTTGCCGACCGAGCTCAACCACATCAGCAAGCGCGAAGCGCGCGAGGGCGAGCGCCTGTCCTGCCAGGTCGCGGTCAAGCAGAACATGAAGATCGAGATTCCGGAGCATGTCTTCGGCGTCAAGAAGTGGCAGTGCACGGTGCGCTCCAACCGCAACGTCGCGACCTTCATCAAAGAGCTGGTGCTGGAACTGCCGCCCGGCGAGCGCGTGAATTTCCGCGCCGGTGGTTACATCCAGATCGAATGTCCGCCGCACGAGGTGCACTACAAGGATTTCGACATCGAGCCACAGTTCCGCGAGGACTGGGACAAGTTCAACCTGTGGCAATACAGCTCCAAGGTCACCGAGCCGCTGGAGCGGGCCTACTCGATGGCGAACTACCCCGAGGAGCTCGGCATTATCATGCTCAACGTGCGCATCGCCAGCCCGCCGCCGAAGCTGCCGAACGTGCCGCCGGGCAAGATGTCGAGCTACATCTTCAGCCTGAAGCCCGGTGACAAGGTCACGATCTCGGGCCCGTTCGGCGAGTTCTTCGCGCGCGAAACCGACAAGGAAATGGTGTTCGTCGGCGGTGGCGCGGGCATGGCGCCGATGCGCAGCCACATCCTCGACCAGTTCCGGCGCCTCAAGACCAAGCGCAAGGTTTCCTTCTGGTACGGCGCGCGCTCCAAGCGCGAAATGTTCTACGTCGAGGACTTCGACCGCCTCGCCGCCGAGCATCCGAACTTCGAGTGGCACGTGGCATTGTCCGAGCCGCTGCCCGAGGACAACTGGACCGGCTACACCGGCTTCATCCACAACGTGCTGTACGAGAATTACCTCAAACACCACAAGGCGCCCGAGGACTGCGAGTACTACCTGTGTGGCCCGCCGGTGATGAACGCCGCCGTGATCAAGATGCTGCTCGACCTCGGTGTCGAGCGTAAAGACATCATGCTCGATGATTTTGGGGGGTGAGCCGGCGCAAGCGACCAAAGAGCCGGTGGCGCTTTTTGCGCGGGCTCACGGCTCGCCAGGGATGGCGACCCAGGGGCTGGTTCGACGGCGCGAAGTCGCGCCACGGATGGCCTTCGCCGAGCCCATCCTCAAGCCCATCGTCAAGTTGCACGTACCAGTGAGTCGCGCGACACTTGCGCCATGATCACCACCTTCCTCGCCGTCTTCGTACTCTTTGGTCTGGCGCTCGCCGGGTTGGGTATCGGCTGGTTGGTGCGCGGTCGCGAGCTCAAGGGGACCTGCGCGAGTCAGGCCGTCTTCACCGGCGGCGTCTGCGAAGTCTGCGGAAAGACCCAAGCCTGCGGATCCGAGGAACCGCAGCGGCGTTGAACACGCATAGGGGAACGCGATGCTGCACTCGATCACCGTCAAGGACTTCATGTCGGAGAGCCTGCTCACCTTCAAGCCCGACATGGACGTGATGACGGCGATCCACCAGCTCGCCGAAAAGGGCTATTCCGGCGCGCCGGTACTGGACGACCTCGGCAACATCATCGGCATCCTGTCCGAGCACGATTGCCTGAGGGTGGCGATCCACGCCAGTTATCACGGCGTGATGGGCGGCAAGGTCGCCGACTTCATGTCCAAGAACCCGGTAACGGTCGATGCCGAGCTATCGATCCTCGAACTCGCCAAGATGTTTCTCGACAAGCCGTACCGGCGTTATCCGGTGGTCGAGGACAACCGCCTGGTCGGTCTGATCTCGCGCACCGACGTGCTGCGCGCGATCGACTCGATCAACGACAGTTCCAACGCCTAGGCGCCGCGGCGGCGGACGTCGCTGGCGCCAGACACGGTTCAGAGCCCGAGGGGAACTGCACATCCCGTGCATTTCTTCGGGTGCGTCTTGCGGGCAATCGAGCGCGGCGGGCTGCTAGCATGAGCGCGAGAGCAGGCGTACGCCTGCGCCGATGAACCGAGATGATCTTGCTCGACGCCCTGAAAAAGCTCGCCCGCAGCGGGCCGCGCGAGGCGCTCTACCAGCGCCTCGTGACCCCCGAGCTCGAAGCGCTGTTCGCGCGCATTCCCAAGCCGGTCGGCAGCTTCGGCTACGACCCCTGGGGCTACAACGAGGACAGCGCCAAGCTCGCGCTCGGCGCGATCAAGTGGCTCTACGACCACTACTTCCGCGTCACTGCGCACGGCCTCGAACACATCCCCGCGAACGGCCGCCTGCTGGTGATCGCGAACCACTCGGGTCAGTTGCCGATGGACGGCGTGTTGATCGGCGCGGCGCTGGCGACCAACCCGCACGGGCCGCGCGCGCCGCGGGCGATGATCGAACGCTTCTTTCCGACCGTGCCGTGGCTCGGCAACTGGCTCAACAGTATCGGCGCCGTCATCGGCGATCCGCACAACTGCGCCAAGATGCTGGAACGTGACGAGGTCATCATCGTCTTCCCCGAAGGCGTCCGCGGCTCGGGCAAGCCGTACCGAAAGCGCTATCAGTTGCAGCGCTTCGGCAACGGCTTCATGCATCTGGCGCTACAGCACCAGGCGCCGATCGTGCCGGTGGGCGTGGTCGGTTGCGAGGAGACCATGCCCTCGGTCGGCAGCATCACGCCGCTGGCCAAGCTGCTCGGCCTTCCGTACGTGCCGATCGCGCCGCCGCTGCCGCTGCCGGCCCGCGTCTACCTGAACTTCGGCGAGCCGATGCGCTTCGAGGGCAGCCCCGACAGCGAGGCGGAGGTGACCGGCTACGTCGAGCAGGTCAAATCCCGTATCGAGGAGCTGATCGCGCGCGGCCTCGCCGAGCGCACCCGCGTGTTTTGATCGTCCAATGCCCAAGACCGCCGCCCTACCGAAGAAGACCGTCCTCGTCACCGGTGCCGCCGGATCGCTGGCGCGGCGCGTCATTGCGCGCCTGCTCGGGCGCTATGACGTCGTCGCGGTCGATTTCCGCCGCCGGGTCGAGACCGATGCCGGCGTGCCTTCGTACATGGTCGATACCTGGAAACGTGGCTTCGAGGACATCTTCCGCGCGCACAAGATCGACGCGGTGATCCACATCGGCCGCATGTTCGCGCACGAGTCGGATCGCGACCGCCGTTACAACGCCAACGTGCTCGGCACCAAGAAGCTGCTCGAGCTGTGTCGCAAGTACGGCGTCGGCCAGGTCATCATCCATTCGACCTATTTCGTCTACGGCGCCTCGGCCTACAACCCGGCGCTGCTCGACGAGGACGCGCCGCTCAAGGCCAGCGAAGTCACCCAGGATCTGGTCGACTCGGTCGAGCTGGAGAGCCTCGCGCAGATCTATTTGTGGAAGTATCCGGAACTGCACATCACCATCCTGCGCCCGTGCAACGTGCTCGGCCCCGGCGTGCAGAACTCCATGTCACTGCTGCTGTCGCGTCCGCTGGCGCCGGTTCTGGTCGGCTTTTCGCCGCTGATGCAGTTCATCCACGTCGACGACATGGCCGACGCGATGGTGCTGGCTTTCGAGCAAAACCGTCCGGGCATCTACAACGTCGCGCCCGACGACTGGGTTGCCTACCAGGTGGCCGTCGAGCAATGCGGCTGCCGCAAGCTGCCGGTGCCCGGCATTCCGCCGGCGCTGCCGAAGCTGGTCAGCAGCCTGCTCAACTGGAACGCCTTCTTTCCGCCGTACCTGATCAACTACTTCAAGTATCCGGTGATTCTCGACGCCAGCCTGTTCGCAAAGACCTTTGGCTTCAGGCCGCGGCGCAATCTCAACGACATCTTCAGCACCTACCGCAAGGCCAAGCTACTGCGCGTCTGAACCCCGCGCCGGCGGCGTTCGGTCGGCGTCTGGCCCATAGTCACTGGCGACCGCACCGCACCCGATCGGGCGTGCAGTGCGTAAGATGCGCACTCCACATCCACGACGACATCGAGGGACGACGAGATGGGCAAAGGCAAGCAGAAGACCGCCGCCAGGGCGACCAAGATCGACATCGGCATCCCCAAGGATGCGCGCGGCGAGATCGCCGAAGGACTGTGCCGCCTGCTCGCGGACGAGTACACGCTGTACCTGAAAACCCACAACTTCCACTGGAACGTCACCGGCCCGATGTTCAACACGCTGCACCTGATGTTCGAGCAGCAGTACACCGAGGCGGCCGCAGCGGTGGACCAGGTGGCCGAGCGCATCCGCGCGCTGGGCTTTCCGGCGCCGGGCACCTACAAGGCTTACGCCAGCCTGTCGTCGATCAAGGAGACCGAAGGCGTGCCCGACTGGCGCGAGATGGTCGCGCAGCTCGTCGAAGGGCACGAGACCTGCGTGCGCACCGCACGCAAGGTGTTCCCGGTGGTCGACGCCGCGAACGACGAGCCCACCGCCGACCTGCTGACGCAGCGCATGCAGGTGCACGAGAAGACCGCGTGGATGCTGCGCAGCCTGCTGGAGTAAGCGGGCGCGACCGCGCCGGGTTCCGGTGCCCTGATTGAACGCCAAGACCGAACCGCTGCTCGCCGTCCGCCAGCTCGCCGTGCGCCATCGCGTGCGGCGCTGGCTGCCGTTTGCGCCGATGCGCTGGCTGCGCGCGGTCGATGGCGTCAATCTCAACCTGCGTGCCGGCGAAACGCTCGCCCTGGTCGGCGAATCCGGCTCGGGAAAATCGACGCTCGCACGCGCATTGATCGGCCTGCAGGCGGTCGCCGCCGGCTCGATCCGTTACGACGGACGCGAGCTCGTCGGCCTCGACCGCAAGGCCTGGCCGGCGCTGCGCCGCGAGATCCAGATGGTGTTCCAGGATCCGCAGAGCAGCCTCAACCCGCGCATGCGCGTGCGCGACATCCTCGCCGAACCGCTGCAGGCGCTGCAGCCGCAGCTCGACGCAAGCGCGCGCAGCCAGCGCGTCGAGCGCATGCTCGCGCGCGTCGGCTTGCCGGCCGAGCTGCTCGACCAGCGTGCAAAGAAGCTGTCCGGCGGCCAGTGCCAGCGCGTCGCCATTGCGCGCGCGCTGATCTGCGAGCCGCGCCTGCTGATCTGCGACGAGGCAGTCGCTGCGCTCGACGTCAACGCCCAACTCGAAGTGCTGGAGCTGCTGCGCTCGGTGCAGGCCGAGACCGGTCTGGCGATCCTGTTCATCACGCATGATCTCGGCATCGTCCGCCGCTTCAGCGATCGTGTGGTGGTGATGTACTTCGGTCGGGTGATGGAGCAGGCGCGCACCGCCGTGCTGTTCGAAACGCCGCGTCATCCGTACACCAAGGCCTTGATGGCGTCGGTGCCGGGCGCCGATCCGGCGCAGCGCGCCGCGTTGCTGCGCGACGGCCCGGCGCCGGACGTGACGGTGCCGGCCAGCGGCTGCCTGTTCACCTCGCGTTGTCCGATGGCGGACGCCGAATGCCTGCGGCGCGTGCCGTATACGCGCAGTCTGCGCGACGGCGCGGCGGTCGCCTGCCATTACATCGCCGACGACTGGGTGCGGGGGCGCGGCTTCGGCGACGCCTGAGCGGCATTGCCGGCCACGCCGAACGCCCGGCCATGGATGGCCGGGCAGGAGGCTTCAATCGATCGGCCGGTCGGCCATGGACGGCGGGAGCCCGTTCAGGCCGCGCAGTTCGGGCGCTTGCCGGCGGCGCGCGCCTGTTCGTAGAGCGGACGCACCCGGGGTAGGTTGTCGTTCAAATCGCGGATGCGGGTGTCCGGCGACGGATGCGTGGACAGCATCTGCGGCGGCGCGCCGCCGGCGCCCTTGGCCATGTTGATCCACAACTGCGACGCCTGCGCCGGATCGAAACCGGCACGCGCCATCAATTGCTGGCCGAGGATGTCGGATTCGGTTTCGTCGGCGCGCGAGTTCGGCAGCACCAGCAGCAGGTTGGCGCCCATGCCGATCATCTCCGGCGACAGGCCGGTGGCGCCGGCGAGCACCGCGACGCCGAGCTGCGCCGCCATCTGGTTGGAGACGCGCGCCGCCGAGTGGCCGGCGAGCACGTGAGCGACCTCGTGGCCGATCACCGCGGCGAGCTGGTGCTGGTTCTCCGCGACCTTGAGCAGCCCGGTGTAGACGCCGATCTTGCCGCCGGGCAGCGCAAAGGCATTGACCTCCTTGGATTCGAACACCTGAATTTCCCAGTCGCCGCCGACCTCGCGCGTGATCGCGCGCGCGACGCACTGCACGTAGTCGTTGACCTTGACGTTCTTGGTCGGCGGCGTCTTCTGCTTGAGTTCCTGGAAGGCCGCCGCGCCCATCTGCGCCATCTCGGCGTCGGAGACCAGGCGTAATTGCCGACGCCCGGTCGGTGAGGTCGCGCAGGCGACGATCAACGCGGCGACGACCGAGGAGATCAGTAGCGGGCGCAACGAGCGGATACGGGGCACGGGGCGTCTCCAGGGGGGGCAGGCAGCGCGCATGATAGGTCATGCCTTGCTGAACTTTCGCTTGCCACCGGTGGCGGCGACCGTCGATCATCGCGCCCGTAGGGCAAGGGGAAGTGCAGCGACATGGACAGGCGCATTCTGGTTGGCAAGGGCGACACGCCGCAGTTCATCCTCGGCCGCTACGCGAACCGCCACGGCCTCGTCGCCGGGGCCACCGGGACCGGCAAGACAGTGACACTGCAGGTACTCGCCGAGGGTTTCTCCGAACTCGGCGTGCCGGTGTTCGCCGCCGACATCAAGGGCGATCTGTCGGGCATCGCCGTCGCCGGCGAGGCCAAGCCCAAGCTCGCCGAGCGCGCCCGGCAGGTCGGTGTCGAAGCTTATGCGCCGGCGGCATCGCCGACGGTGTTCTGGGACGTGTTCGGCGAGCTGGGCCATCCGCTGCGCGCGACGGTCTCCGACCTGGGCCCGCTGCTGCTGTCGCGCCTGCTGGATCTTTCCGAGGTCCAGGCCAGCGTACTCCATCTCGTGTTCAAGTACGCCGACGATCACGGCCTGTTGCTGCTCGACCTCAAGGATCTGCGCGCGACCCTGCAGTTCGTCGCCGACAACGCGCGCGAACTGGGCGCCGACTATGGCCTGGTCGGCAAGGCCTCGGTCGGCGCGATCCAGCGCGCGCTGCTGCAGCTCGAATCGGGTGGCGCCGAAGCCTTCTTTGGCGAACCGGCGCTGGATCTGAACGATCTCTTGCGCACGGACCTGACCGGCCGCGGCATCGTCAATGTGCTCGCGGCAGAAAAGCTGTTCCACAAGCCCAAGCTGTACGCGACCTGCCTTTTGTGGCTGCTGTCGGAGCTGTTCGAGAACCTGCCGGAACGCGGCGACGCCGAGCTGCCGCGCCTGGTGTTCTTCTTCGATGAGGCGCATCTGCTGTTCAAGGACGCGCCCAAGGTTTTGGTCGACAAGGTCGAGCAGGTCGTGCGCCTGATCCGCTCCAAGGGCGTGGGCATCTACTTCGTCACCCAGAACCCGCTGGATCTGCCGGACGCGGTGCTCGGCCAGCTCGGCAACCGCGTGCAGCATGCGCTGCGCGCATTCACGCCGCGCGACCACAAGGCGGTGCGAGCGGCGGCCGAGACTTTCCGCGCCAATCCGGCGCTCGACGTGGCCACGGCGATCACCGAGCTGGGCGTCGGCGAGGCCCTGGTGTCGACGCTGCAGGACCAGGGCGTGCCCGGCATCGTCGAGCGCACCCTGATCCGGCCGCCGCGTTCGCGCATCGGACCGGCAACGATGGAGGAGCGGCGCGCGGTGATCCAGCGCAGCCCGGTCGGCGGCCGCTACGAGCAGGCCGTGGATCGCGAATCGGCCTACGAGAGGCTCGCCCGGCGTGCGCAGGCGGAGTCGGCCGCGGCGCCGGCGGCGGCCGGCGACACCGGCTGGTGGGATCGCGGCAGTGCCGGCGCCGAGCCCTCAAGCACGCCCAGCGCGCGCCCGGCGGCGCGTCGGCGCAGCGACACGGCGGTGGAAGCGGCGATCAAGAGCGCGACCCGCAGCGCCGCCTCGTCCATCGGCCGTGAGCTCGGCCGCCAGTTGCTGCGCGGCGTGCTCGGCTCGCTGCGCCGGCGCTGAAATCCGGCGCGTTCAGCGGGCGCGCGTATACTGCGCGCCCCTCATGCTGGCCCGCGCCGACGCATGCTGCCTTCCGACCCGAGCTTTCGTTGCCCGCCATGAGCGCCGCGCATCCGCTGGCGGCAGCGCTGGACCGCGGCCTCGATGCGATGGGATTGCCGCTCGACGCATCTGCGCGAGACCTTTTGCTGCGCTATGTCGACGAACTGACGCGCTGGAACGGCGCCTACAACCTCACCGCGGTGCGCGACCCGCGCGACATGCTCGTGCGCCACCTGCTCGACTCGCTGGCGCTGCTGCCGCTGCTGCGTGCGCCGCAGCGTGGTGCCAGCCTGCGGCTGCTCGACGTCGGCAGCGGCGCTGGGCTGCCGGGCATCGTGCTCGCGATTGCCGAGCCGAGGCTTGCGGTGACGGTGCTCGACAGCAACGGCAAGAAGGCCCGTTTCCTGCGGCACGTCCAGCGCCGTCTGGGCCTCGCCAACGTCGAGGTCGCCGAGGCGCGCGTCGAGGACCACCAGGCAACGGACGGCTACGCGTACATCGTCAGCCGCGCCTTCGCCGCGCTCGCCGATTTTCTTGCGCTGACCCGCCACCTACTCGCGCCCGGTGGTCAATGGCTCGCCATGAAGGGCAAACTAGACGAGGCCGAGCTGGCGGCGGTGCCGCCCTCGGTCCGTATCAGGGAGACGCATCGCCTGCAGGTGCCGGGCCTCGGCGGGGCACGGCACGTCGTCATTGCAGAGTCAACGACATGAGTCACGTCATCGCGGTTGCCAACCAGAAAGGCGGAGTCGGCAAGACCACGACCGCCATCAACCTCGCCGCCTCGCTGGCGGCGACCAAGCGCCGCGTACTGCTGGTCGATCTGGACGCGCAGGGCAATGCGACCATGGGCGTTGGCGTCGACAAGGCCGCGATCTCGCGCACGGTGCGCGACGTGCTACTCGAAGAGGCGCCGATCCGTGCGGTGATCCTGGAGCTACCGAACCTCGGTCTGTCCCTGCTGCCGGCCAACGGCGACATGACCGAGGCCGAGATCAAGCTGCGCGACATGGCGGTCGGCGATTTCGCGCTCAAGACCGCGCTCGCCGAGGTCGCCGGCGATTTCGACTATATCGTGCTCGACTGCCCGCCGGCCTTGTCCAAGCTCACCGTCAACGCCCTGGTCGCCGCCGACGGCGTGCTGATTCCGATGCAATGCGAGTACTACGCGCTCGAAGGCTTATCGGCGCTGATGGACACGATCCAGAAGATCCGCCGCGTGATCAATCCGCGGCTCGAAATCGAAGGGCTGCTGCGCACGATGTACGATCCGCGCAACAACCTCGCGATCGACGTCTCCAACCAGCTGATCCAACACTTCGGCGACAAGGTCTACCGCACCCTGGTGCCGCGCAACGTGCGCCTGGCCGAGGCGCCGAGCCACGGCCTGCCGGCGATGCTCTACGATCCGGCGTCCGCCGGCGCAAAGGCCTATCTCGCCCTCGCCGGCGAGGTGCTGCGCCGGCACGACGGCGGGCAGATGAGGTTGAGTGCGTGAACGGCGCTTTCCAGGTTCCAGTGTTCAGTTTCCAGAAACGGGCGGCGGCAAACTCATGAGCGCCAAGAAGCGTGGACTGGGTCGCGGCCTCGACGCCTTGCTCAGCAGCGTCGCGGCGCCGGCGGACACCCCGGCCGAAGAGCAGCGCGAGCTGTCGATCGACGTGTTGCAGCCGGGCAAGCACCAGCCGCGCCGGCACTTCGACGAGGACGCACTGGCCGCGCTGGCCGACTCCATCCGCGCACAGGGCGTCGTACAGCCGATCGTCGTGCGCGCCGCCGGCGGCGAGCGCTACGAGATCGTCGCCGGCGAACGCCGCTGGCGCGCCGCCAAACTCGCTGGCTTGAAGACCGTGCCGGTGGTCGTGCGCACGCTCGACGAGCGCGGCGCGATGGCCGTGGCGCTGGTCGAAAACATCCAGCGCGCCGATCTCAATCCGCTGGAAGAAGCCGAAGCCCTGCACAAGCTCATCCAGGAATGCGGACTCACGCACGAGAAGGTGGCCGAGGCCATCGGCCGCTCGCGCGCGCACGTCAGCAACCTCTTGCGGCTGATGGATCTGGAGCCCGGGGTGCAGGCGCTGGTGCGCAGCGGCCAGCTCAGTCTCGGCCACGCCAAGGTGCTGCTCGGCGTGCAGGGTGCGCGCCAGTCGTCGCTCGCGCAACGGGTGGTCGACGAGCAGCTATCGGTGCGTCAGACCGAAGCCTTGCTGCACGCACGCGCCGCGCCGCCGACGACAAAGCCGGGTAAGCCGCGCCTACCGGCAGTGGAGCAGCAGATCAGCGCCAAGCTCGGACTGCCGGTGCGCCTACACCAAGCCGCATCCGGCCGCGGCAAGCTCACCGTGAGTTTTCGCAGCAACGAAGAGCTCGAACGCTTGCTCGGCCTGCTGAACTGATGTCGCCCGTCGATCCGGATCGACGCCAGGGATGTACGCCGGGGCCGATGTCCACGGGTTGATCCGGGAGGTTTCCAGCGGCTATACTTTTCCGGATTGATGCGGCGCACCATCGACCGGATCCCATGAAGACGGCGACGCGGATTGCGCTGTTGCAAGGCCTGATCGGACTTCTGGCCGGCATCGTGTGGGCGATGCTGGTGGAGCCGAGAGCCGGATTGGCGGCCTTGGCCGGGGGCGGGATCGGCGCCGTGCTGACGATCTACGCCGCGGCAAAAACGTTCGCGGTGCCGGCGTCGGATGCGCGGCACGCAGTGTTGGCATTTTTCAGAGCCGAGGTGAGGAAATTGCTCCTCGCCGCGGTGTTGTTCGCGGTGGCGATCCGGTTTTTCGCCGATGTGTTCGCGCCATTGGTCACGACGTTCGCGTTGAGTCTTGTGGTGTACTGGTTCGCGCTTCTTTGGGATACGACGGATGGCTAGCAGTCCTGCCGAATACGTAACGCATCATCTCAAACACTGGGCGTCCGACAAGGATGAAGCGTTCATCAGCATGACGGCCTGGCACATCGATACCTTGGTCGTCAGCATCGTTCTCGGCATTTTCTTCCTGACGCTGTTTCGCCTGGCCGCCGTGCGAGCGACCAGTGGCGTCCCCGGCAAGCTGCAGAACTTCGTCGAGATCCTGGTCGATTTCGTCGATGGTGCGGTCAAGGATGCCTTCCACGGCCCGCGCGGCTTTCTCGCGCCGCTGGCCCTGACGATCTTCGTCTGGACCTTCTTGTGGAACTGCATGGACCTGATCCCGGTGGATCTGCTGCCGCTGACCGCCAAGCATCTGTTCGGGCTGGAGTACTTCCGCGCAGTGCCGTCGGCCGACATGAGCGCGACCTTCGCGCTGTCGCTGACGGTGTTCGGTCTGATCATCGTCTACAGCTTCAAGGGCAAGGGTGCGGTCGGTTTCGCCAAGGAGTTCCTGACCCATCCGTTCGGGGTCAAGCTGCTGCCGGCCAACATCGTGCTCAACACGGTCGAGCTCTTGGCCAAGCCGATGTCGCTGGCGCTGCGACTGTTCGGCAACCTCTACGCCGGCGAGCTGATCTTCATCCTCATCGCACTGCTGCCCTGGTGGGCGCAGTTCATTCCCGGCATGGGCTGGGCGATTTTCCACATCCTGGTGGTGACGCTGCAGGCGTTCATCTTCATGACGCTGACCATCGTCTACATCAGCATGGCTTACGAGCATCACTGATCGGCCGGCCGATCACTTCAGATTTTTCCACCACCGCAACACACGGAGTACGTCATGGAGCTCATCGCTCAGATCCAGGCCAACACGGCGTTGACCATCGGCCTCATCTTCGGCCTCGCCGCGCTCGGCACCGCCATCGGCTTCGGCCTGCTCGGCGGCAAGTTCCTCGAAGGCGCCGCGCGCCAGCCCGAGATGGCGAACATGCTGCAGACCAAGATGTTCATCATCGCCGGCCTGCTCGACGCCGTGTCGATCATCGGCGTCGCCATGGGCCTTTTGATGATGTTCGCGAACCCGCTGCTGTCGGCCGTCGCCGGCGGTTGATCGCTGCAAGGCAGCTCGGGTCTGTCGATTCACTCTCACTGTAGGAGCTTAGCCCATGCAGGCAAGCATCCCGTCCATCGTCGGACAGATGATCGTCTTCGGCGCCTTCATCTGGTTCACGATGAAGTTCGTCTGGCCGCCGATCACCAAGGCCATGGAGGAGCGCCGGCAGAAGATTGCCGACGGTCTGGCCGCGGCCGAGAAGGGTGCCCGCGCGCTGCAGGACGCGTCCGCCAAGAGCGAGGAAGCGCTCAAAGCCGCTCGCGCCCAGGCGCAGGAGATTCTCGCCAACGCCAACAAGCAGGCCGCGCAGATCGTCGAGCAGGCCAAGGCCACCGCGCAGGAAGAAGGCGCGCGCATCATCGCCAAGGCCCAGGAGGAGGTCGAGCGTGAGGTCGCGCAGGCCCGCGAGGCGCTGCGCAAGCGTGTCGGCGAGCTCGCGGTCGTCGGCGCGGCCAAGATCCTCAAGCGCGAGATCGACGCCAGGACGCACGCGGACGTGCTGGACGACCTCGCCGCGCGGATCTGACCAGAGGCCCATCATGGCGGACTACAGCACGCTGGCCCGGCCTTACGCGAAGGCGGTGTTCGAGCTGGCTCGCGACGGTAAGACCTTCGCGCCGTGGAGTCAGGCACTGGCGGCACTGGCCGGATTGGTCAGCGACCCCGACGTCGCGCGCCTCATCGGCCATCCGGCGCTCACGCGCGGCGAGCTGGCAAAGACGCTGACCCAGGCACTGGACGGCAAGCTGTCCGCCGAGGCCGTGGCGTTGGTGCGCCTGCTGGTCGAGAACGGCCGACTCAAGACGCTGCCGGCGATCGCCGCGCAGTTCGAGCAGTTGCGCGCCGAGGCCGAATCGCGGGTGGACGTCGAGATCGTCTCGGCGGTCGAAGTGCCGGCGGCACAGCGTCAGCAGCTCGCGGACGCCGTGAAAAAGCGGCTGGAGCGTGAGGTTGCGATCCGCTGGAGCACCGACCCGGATCTGATCGCCGGTGCGCTGATCCGCGCGGGCGATCTGGTCATCGACGGCTCGGTGCGCGGCGAGCTCGACCGCCTGCAAACGGCACTCACAAGGTAAGACATCGCCCGACGGCGAGACCCCACGGGGACTATCAGGAAACGGTTCGTATGCAACTCAATCCTTCGGAAATCAGCGACCTGATCAAGGCGCGCATCCAGAACTTCGACGCCACCACCGAGGCGCGCACGACGGGCACCATCGTGTCGCTGCAGGACGGCATCGTCCGCATCCACGGCCTGTCTGACGCGCTGCAGGGCGAAATGCTCGAGTTCCCGGGCAACGTCTTCGGTCTCGCACTCAATCTTGAGCGCGACTCCGTCGGCGCCGTCGTGCTGGGCGACTACAAGCACCTGAAGGAAGGCGACACCGTCAAGACGACGGGCCGCATCCTCGAAGTGCCGGTCGGTGAAGGGCTGCTGGGCCGCGTGGTGGACGCGCTCGGCAATCCCATCGACGGCAAGGGACCGATCAAGGCCGCCGGCACCTCGCCGATCGAGAAGGTCGCCCCGGGCGTGATCACCCGCAAGTCGGTGAGCCAGCCGGTGCAGACCGGCTACAAGGCGATCGACTCGATGGTGCCGATCGGCCGTGGCCAGCGCGAGCTGATCATCGGCGACCGCCAGACCGGCAAGACCGCGCTCGCCGTCGACACGATCATCAACCAGAAGGGCTCGGGCATTAAGTGCATCTACGTGGCCATCGGGCAGAAGAACAGCTCGATCGCCAACGTCGTGCGCAAGCTCGAAGAGCACGGCGCGATGGCGCACACCATCGTCGTCGCCGCCGCCGCCGCCGAATCGCCGGCGCTGCAGTACATCGCCCCGTATGCCGGCTGCTCGATGGGCGAGTACTTCCGTGACAAGGGCGAAGACGCGCTGATCATCTACGACGATCTGTCCAAGCAGGCCGTCGCTTACCGCCAGGTGTCGCTCTTGCTGCGCCGCCCGCCGGGCCGTGAAGCCTTCCCGGGCGACGTGTTCTACCTGCACTCGCGTCTGCTCGAACGCGCCGCGCGCATCAACGAGGAGTACGTCGAGAAACTGACCGGCGGCAAGGTCAAGGGCAAGACCGGCTCACTCACTGCGCTGCCGATCATCGAGACCCAGGCCGGCGACGTCTCGGCCTTCGTGCCGACCAACGTCATCTCGATCACTGACGGCCAGATCTTCCTCGAGACCGATCTGTTCAACGCCGGCATCCGCCCGGCCATGAACGCCGGCATCTCGGTGTCGCGCGTCGGTGGCGCGGCGCAGACCAAGGTGATCAAGAAGCTCGGCGGCGGCGTGCGTCTGGCGCTCGCCCAGTACCGCGAGCTCGCCGCCTTCGCGCAGTTCGCCTCCGATCTCGACGAGGCGACCCGCAAGCAGCTCGAACGCGGTCAGCGCGTCACCGAGCTGATGAAGCAGAAGCAATACCAGCCGCTGTCGGTGGGCCAGATGGCGGCATCGCTGTACGCGGTCGAGAAGGGTTACATCGACAAGGTGCCGGTGGACAAGGTACTCGCCTGGGAGGCGGGTCTGCATCAGTTCCTCGCCAGCAGCCACGGTGAACTGCTCGGCAAGCTCGATGGCGGCGACTGGAATGATGAGTTGGAAAGCGGCCTGAAGGCGGCGATGGACGCCTACGTCAAGCAGTCCGCCATCTGATTTCATTCCCCAGATAGAGAGCAGCCGTGGCCGCCGCCAAGGAAATCCGCACCAAGATCAAGAGCGTCAAGAACACGCAGAAGATCACGCGGGCGATGGAAAAGGTCGCCATGTCGAAAATGCGCAAGGCGCAGGATCGCATGGCGGCGGCACGCCCGTACGCCGAGAAGATCCGCCGCACGCTGGGCCATCTGGCGCAGGCGAACCTCGAGTACAAGCATCCGTTCACGATCGAGCGCGAGGTCAAGCGCGTTGCCTACCTGGTCGTCTCATCCGACCGCGGTCTATGCGGCGGCCTGAACATGAATGCCTTCCGCGCCACGGTGCGCGAGGTGCGCGAGTGGCGGGCCAAGGGCGTCGAGGTCGAGTTCGTGCTGATCGGCAACAAGGCCGTGTCGTTCTTCAAACGACTCGGCGGCAAGGTGCTGGCGACCACGACGCACCTGGGCGACCGTCCGCATCTCGAACAGTTGCTGGGCTCGATCAAGGTGCTGACCGACGCCTACCGCGAGGGCCAGGTCGATCGCGTCTTCGTCGTGTCGAACCAGTTCATCAACACGATGACGCAGAAGCCGACGGTACTGCAGCTGTTGCCGATCGAACCGGTGAGCGACGAAGGCATGCTCGAACACTGGGACTACCTGTACGAGCCTTCGTCCACCGAGCTGCTCGACGTGGTGCTGACGCGTTACATCGAGTCGCAGGTGTATCAGGCGGTGATCGAGAACATGGCCTGTGAGCAGAGCGCGCGCATGGTGGCGATGAAGGCGGCGTCGGACAACGCCGGCAAGATCATCAACCAGTTGCAGCTCGCCTACAACAAGGCGCGTCAGGCCAACATCACCAAGGAATTGGCAGAAATCGTCGGCGGCGCGGCCGCCGTCGGTTGAAGACGCGATCGTGGGTCGCGGCGGTGTCGCGACACGGATCGCCCCTCAAGCAATACGAGTCACGAGAGCAAACATGAGCACTGGCAAGATCGTTCAGGTTATCGGCGCCGTCGTCGACGTGGAGTTTCCGCGCGATGCGATCCCGAAGATTTACGACGCGCTGAGCATCGACGGTACCGATCTGACGCTCGAGGTCCAGCAGCAGCTCGGCGACGGCGTCGTGCGCACGATCGCACTCGGCGCCTCCGAAGGTCTCAAGCGCGGCCTCGCCGTGAAGAACACCGGCCATCCGATCTCGGTGCCGGTCGGCAAGGGCACGCTGGGGCGCATCATGGACGTGCTCGGTCGCCCCATCGACGAGGCTGGCGAGGTCAAGTCCGAGGAGAAGTGGGCGATCCACCGCGCCGCGCCGTCCTATGAGGACCAGGCCGGTTCGACCGAGCTGCTCGAAACCGGCATCAAGGTCATCGACCTGCTGATCCCCTTCGCCAAGGGCGGCAAGGTTGGTCTGTTCGGCGGCGCCGGCGTCGGCAAGACCGTCAACATGATGGAGCTGATCAACAACATCGCCAAGGCGCACTCGGGTCTGTCGGTGTTCGCCGGCGTCGGCGAGCGCACCCGCGAGGGCAACGACTTCTATCACGAGATGAAGGAGTCGAACGTGCTCGACAAGGTGGCGATGGTCTACGGCCAGATGAACGAGCCGCCGGGCAACCGTCTGCGCGTCGCCCTCACGGGGCTGACGATGGCCGAGTACTTCCGCGACGAGGGCCGCGACGTGCTCTTGTTCATCGACAACATCTACCGCTACACCCTGGCCGGCACCGAAGTCTCGGCACTGCTCGGCCGCATGCCTTCGGCCGTGGGTTACCAGCCGACGCTGGCCGAGGAGATGGGTGTGTTGCAAGAGCGCATCACCTCGACCAAGAAGGGTTCGATCACCTCGATCCAGGCCGTCTACGTGCCGGCGGACGACCTCACCGACCCGTCGCCGGCAACGACCTTCGCGCACCTGGACGCCACCGTGGTGCTGTCGCGTGACATCGCGGCGCTGGGCATCTACCCGGCGGTCGATCCGCTCGACTCGACCTCTCGCCAGCTCGATCCGAACGTGATCGGCGAGGAGCACTACCAGACCGCGCGCGACGTGCAGGGCGTACTGCAGCGCTATAAGGAGCTCAAGGACATCATCGCGATCCTGGGCATGGACGAGCTGTCCGAGGAGGACAAGCTCATCGTCGCCCGCGCGCGCAAGATCCAGCGCTTTTTGTCGCAGCCATTCCACGTCGCCGAGGTGTTCACCGGCTCGCCCGGCAAGTACGTTTCGCTCAAGGAGACCATCCGCGGTTTCCGCGGCATCGTCGATGGCAAGTACGATCATCTGCCGGAGCAGGCGTTTTACATGGTCGGCACCATCGACGAGGCCGTCGAGAAGGCCAAGAAGCTGTAACACGGTGAGGAGTGAGACGTGAGACGTAGCGTCGCGACCTCACCGTTGTCTCACGTCTTACGACCCACGTCTCACGAGAAGTGAAATGGCAAACATCCACGTAGACATCGTTTCCGCCGAGGGACACATCCACTCGGGCGAGGCGCAGATGGTGTTCGCACCGGCGGAGATGGGCGAAGTTGGCATCGCGCCGCGGCACGCGCCGCTGCTGACCCGGCTCAAGCCGGGCACGGTGCGCGTGCAGCAGCCGGGTGCCGAGGCGCTGGAGTTCTTCGTCGGCGGCGGCATCCTCGAAGTGCAGCCCTATCTGGTCACGGTGTTGGCCGACACGGCGCTGCGCGCCAAGGACGCCGACGAGGCGGCCGCGCTCGCCGCCAAGCAGGCGGCCGAGGAGAGACTCGCTGGCGCCAAGAGCGAAATGGATCTGGCCCGTGCCCAGGCCGAGCTGGTCGAGGCCGCGGCGCGCCTGCAGTTCGTGCAGAAGCTCAAGTCGCGCCGCTGAAATCGAAATGCCGCGTACCGGCCGCGCGGCCGGTACGATGACCGTCCCGCCCCTGTTCCGGCAACATGGGCGGGATTTTCGTTTGGAGCGTCCATGACCAAGAACGCCGCACTGCACTGCATCGTCCTTGCCGCCGGCCAGGGTACACGCATGAAAAGCGCGCTGCCCAAGGTGCTGCACACGGTCGGCGGGCGGCCGATGCTCGCGCACGTACTCGATGCCGCGCTGGCGCTGGACGCGAGCGCGATCCACGTCGTCCACGGACATGGCAGCGAGCAGGTGCGCGCGTGGTGCGAGCGCGCCCGGGTCGCGCCGGGGCGCTTGTGCTGGGCCCATCAGGCCGAACAAAAGGGCACGGCGCACGCGGTGCAACAGGCCATGCCGAATGTGCCGGACGATGCCGTCGTGCTGGTCATGTACGGCGACGTGCCGCTGATCACGCCCGCCACGCTGCGGCCGCTGCTCGACGCCGGTCGGCGCACGCTGGCGGTGCTCACGGTCGAGCTCCCCGACCCGACCGGTTACGGCCGTATCCTGCGCAATCGCCAAGGTGCCGTGACCGGTATCGTCGAGGACAAGGATGCGAACGCGCGCCAGCGCCGCATCCGTGAGGTCAACACCGGCTTCATCGCGGCGCCAGCGAAGCGACTGCGTACCTGGCTCGCGAAAGTCCGCAACGACAACGCCAAGGGCGAGTTCTACCTGACCGATGTCGTCGCGCTCGCGGTCAAGGATCGGCTCGAGGTCGCGACCGTCACCGTCGCGAACGCCGACGAGGTCGAGGGTGTGAACGACCGTCTGCAGCTCGCGCGCATGGAGCGCCGCTACCAGCTTGCGCAGGCCGAGGCGCTGCTCGTCGCCGGCGTGAGCCTCGCCGATCCGTCGCGCTTCGAGCTGCGCGGCACGCTCACGCACGGTCGCGATGTCTTCATTGATGTCGGCTGTGTGTTCGAAGGTCGGGTCGAGCTCGGCGATGGCGTGCGCATCGGGGCGTACTGCGTGCTGCGCGACGTGCGCCTGGGTGCCGGCACGATCGTCGAATCGCACAGCGTGCTGGATCGGGCGACCGCCGGAGCGGACTGCCGCATCGGACCCTTCGCGCGCCTGCGCCCGGACGCCGAGCTCGCCGATGCGGTGCACATCGGCAATTTCGTCGAGGTCAAGAAGGTGCGCATGGGGCGTGCCAGCAAGGCCAATCATCTGGCCTACCTGGGCGACGGCGAGGTCGGCAGCGACGTCAACATCGGCGCCGGCACGATCTTCTGCAACTACGACGGCGCCAACAAACACCTGACCGTGATCGAGGACGGGGCTTTCATCGGTTCTGACACGCAGCTCGTCGCGCCGGTGCGCGTCGGCAAGGGGGCGACCATCGGCGCCGGCTCGACGATCGCCCGCGACGTGCCCCCCGGCGGCTTGACGATCTGCCGCGCGCGCGAACAAAAGACCTTCCCGTCCTGGCAGCGCCCGCGCAAGAACGCCGATCAGGGCCGCTGAGCCGCCTGCGCCGCGCGCCATTGTGCGGGGGTGTCGATGTCGATCGCGGCCTCGGGCATCGGCACGCGCCGCAGCCGCCCGGCCTGCGCCGCGAGCAGCGCACGCGCGCCGCTATCCCCGCGCAGCGCGGCGAGGGCCGCGAAATGCGCGCGCGCGAACACCGCCGGCGGCCCGACGACGGTGCCATGGTCGGCCGCGGTGATCGCGCCCGCTTCGTGTGCGGCGAGCAGTCGGCGCAGTTGCGAAGCGCCGACCAGTGGCTGGTCGGCGAGCGCGATCAGCACGCCGTCGAGCGCGGCGTCGTCGCCGAGCGCGGCGACCGCGCAGGCGATCGAGCGCCCCAGCCCTTCGCGCCAGTCCGCGTTGTGGATCAGCCGCAGCGGCAGTCCGGCAAGGGCGGCGCCGACCGCATCGGCGTGGGCGCCGGTGACGACGGTCAGCGGCAACCCGGCGTCGAGCAGCGCCTGCGCGCTGCGGCGGACCAGCGCGACGCCATCGAGGCAGGCGAGCTGCTTGGGGCTGCCGAAGCGCCGCGCCGCGCCGGCTGCGAGCAGCACGCCGGCGATGCGCGGTTCAGTGGATCGGGCCATCGCCGAGGCGCAAGGCGCCGCCGTTGCGGCCGTGCATCACGGCCTGGATCTCGGCCGCGATCGCCAGCGCGATCGCCTCGGGTGTCTCGGCGCCGATGTCGAGCCCGGCCGGGGCGTACAGCAGCGGCGCGCTGCTGCCGAGCGCCGCGCACAGGCGCCGGGCGCGCGTGCGCGAGCCGAGCGCGCCCAGATAACCGGGCGCCGCGTGTGCGAGCGCGCGCAGATAGTCCAGATCGCGTTCGAGATTGTGCGTCATCACCACGACCGCGCTGCGCGCGTCGAGGCGCAGCGAGGTGGAGACGCGCTCCGGCGTCACGCACAGCCGCGCGACGCCGCGCGGCGGCGGCGTATCGCCGACTTCGGTGTGGCCGACGAGGGTCACCTGCCAGCCCAGCATGGCGCCCAGCCGTGCCAGCGCATGCGCGCCATCGTTGTCGCCGACGACGAACAACGCCAGCGGCGGCGCGACCGGCTCGATCAGCACCTCGATACGCTGGTCGCCGGCCCGCAGCGCCGTGGCAACGGTCGCGCCGGGGGGGATCCGCTCACACTCGGCCACGATCGCGCCCGCCACGCGCTCGTCCCCGAGCGCATCGAAGCGCACGCCGTCATGCCACAACAAGCGCCGCGGCCGTGGCAGGCAGTGGCCATCGCTCGCGTACCAGCTCGCCAGCCAGCCGCAGTCCCGCTCGTGGATCAGCGCGGCGACGGCATCGAGATAGCGCAGCTCGTCGGCGCCGCCGAAGGTCTCGACGAGGATTTCCATCGCGCCGCCGCACCCGAGTTCGAGCAGGGCATCGTAGCCATGCTCGCGGTCGTAGCGGACGATGCAGGCTCCACCGTCCTGCGCGAACAGCGCCCGCGTGCGCGTCACCAGATCGGCTTGGGGGCAGCCGGCCGACAGGCCGCGCACGATGCTGCCGTCGCGCCCGATCAGCATGCGCGTGCCGGCGCGGCGGAACACCGGCCCTTGCGTGCGCAGCAGGGTCGCGATCGCACCGCCGCCGGCGGCGGCCAGGCGCCGCGCGCCGGCGTGCAGCGTGGCGAACTCCTCGGGTGTATTCATGCGGCCAAACGTCTTTCGGCTCGCGCAGCGTACACAGCCGGCGCCACCGGCGGTAAGCCGCGCGCCGCGCAGGACTTGACCGCGGCGGCACTCGTGCAACCTTGCCGATCGCGCGGCAGAGGCATCCGTCTGCCCGCGTCCGGCGTGCGCGCCATCGGCGTCGTAGAATGCGCGGCCAGCCATCAGCTTTCAGAGCCGCTCATGTGCGGAATCGTCGGTGCAATCGCCGGACAGGATGTCAGCGCCCTTCTTATCGAAGGCCTGCGCCGGCTCGAATATCGGGGCTATGACTCGACCGGCGTCGCGCTGGCGGTGCGTGCCGGTGAGCTCGGCCTGCGCCGCGCGGTCGGCAAGGTCGCGCGTCTGCAGGAGAAGCTCGACGCCGAGCCATGCCGTGGGCCGATCGGCATCGCCCACTCACGCTGGGCGACGCACGGCGGGGTCACCGAGGCCAATGCGCACCCGCACGTCTCCGGCGGCCGCATCGCGCTGATCCACAACGGCATCATCGAGAACTACGTCGAGCTCAAAGCCGAGCTCGAAGCCAAGGGCTATGTCTTCGCCTCCGAGACCGATACCGAGGTCATCGCCCACCTGATTCACGAGCACGTGCAGCAGGGGCTCGATCTGACCGCGGCGGTGCAGCAGGCGGTCAAGCGGCTCACCGGCGCCTACGCGATCGTCGTCTTCGACGCGCAGCAGCCGGACCGCATCGTCGTTGCGCGCATCGCCAGCCCGCTGGTGATCGGGCTCGGTGCCGACGGCAATTACGTCGCCTCCGACGTGCAGGCGCTGCTGCCGGTCACGCGCCGGTTCCACTTCCTCGAAGAGGGCGATGTCGCCGACATCCGCCGCGACTCGGTGACGATCTTCGATGCGCGCGGCCGGCGCGTCGAGCGCGCGCTGCACGAGTCGAGCCTGTCGGCGGACGCCGTCGAGCGCGGCGAGTACGCGCACTACATGCTCAAGGAGATCCACGAGCAGCCGCGCGCGATCGCCGATACGCTGTCGGAGCGCATCGTCTCCGATCACGTGCTCGAAGCCGCGTTCGGGCCGCGCGCGGCCGACGTGCTGCCGCGCGTGCAGCAGGTGCACATCGTCGCCTGCGGCACCAGCTATCACGCCGGGCTGGTCGCGCGCTACTACCTCGAACAGGGTGCGCGCATTCCGTGCACGGTCGAGATCGCCAGCGAGTACCGCTATCGCAATCCGGTGGTCATGGCCGGCACGCTGTTCCTCGCGATCTCGCAGTCGGGCGAGACCGCGGACACGCTCGCGGCACTGCGCGAGGCGAAAAAGCTGGGCTACGTCGCCACCGCGGCGATCTGCAACGTGCCCGAATCCTCGCTCGTGCGGGAGGCCGACCTGGTGCTGATGACGCGCGCCGGTCCGGAAGTCGGCGTCGCCAGCACCAAGGCATTCACGACGCAGCTCGCCGCGCTCGGCCTGCTCGGCCTGGCGATCGCGCAGCGCCGCGGCATCGACCGCCGCGTGATCGCCTTGTACACGCGGCAGATACGCCGCGTCCCCGAGATGGTCGAACACACGCTCAAGCTCGACGCGCCGATCCGTGCCTGGGCCGAACGCTTTGCCGACAAGCGCCACGCGCTGTTCCTCGGCCGCGGCCCGACCTGGCCGATCGCGATGGAAGGCGCGCTCAAGCTCAAGGAGATCTCCTACATCCACGCCGAGGCCTATGCCGCCGGCGAGCTCAAGCACGGTCCGTTGGCGCTGGTCGACGACGACATGCCGGTGGTCGCGGTCGCGCCGAACAACGCGCTGCTCGAAAAGCTCAAGTCCAACCTGCAGGAAGTGCGGGCGCGCGGCGGCCGCCTGTTCGTCTTCGCCGATCCGAACACCGGCATCGAGCCCAGTGACGGCGTCGAGGTGATCATCATGCCCGATCACATCGAGCCGCTACAGGCGCCGCTGGTGTACACGGTGCCGCTGCAACTGCTCGCCTACCATGTCGCCGTGCTGCGCGGCACCGACGTCGATCAGCCGCGCAATCTGGCCAAGAGCGTCACCGTGGAATAGCGGCGCGGCGGCGTGGCCACCGCCCGCCACCGCGCGATCCGGATCCTGTCAGGGAGCGATCCTTGGTACGGCGGCGGGGAAGCTGCGCTCGCGGTGCCAGTCCGGCCCGAAGTCGCCACGCAGCATCCGCTCCCAGTAGAGATAGGGCAGGTAGTGCTTCTTGAGCCACCAATAGCTGCGGCGCGGGATGCGCGGGTCGAGCGGAAAGCTCGGCGTCACCACACCGTCGTAGCAGAACTCGGCGAGCATGATCTTGCCGCGTGAAGTGGTCAGCGGACAGCTGGCGTAGCCGTCGTACTTGCGCACACTGCCGTTGCCGAGCAGCGCCTTCAACACATTGGCGACCACCACCGGCGCCTGCGCCCGCACCGCCGCCGCGGTCTTGCTGTTCGGCGTCGTGGTGCAGTCGCCCAAGGCGAAGACGTTGTCGAACTTCGGGCTTTGCAGCGTGTGCTTGTCCACCGCGAGCCAGCCGCTCGCATCGGCGAGCGGGCTGTGCTTGATGAAGTCCGGGGCCGACTGCGGCGGCACCACGTGCAGAAAGTCGAAGCGCTGGGACACGCGCCGTTTTTCGTCGCCCGCGACCACCTCGAAGTGCGCCGTCCGGTTCGCGCCGTCGACGGCCACCAGCGTATGCGCGAAATGCGCCGTGATGCCGTAGTGGGCGACGACCTTGTCCAGCGCCTGCGAATAGAAAGGCACGCCGAACATCGCCGCACCCGCGGTGTAGAAATGGCACGCCACGTCCGCGCCGCGACGACGCAGATGATCGGCCGCGAGATACAGGGCCTTTTGCGGAGCGCCGGCACACTTGATCGGCATGGCCGGCTGCGTGAACAACGCCGTGCCGCCACGGAGCTGACTCACGCAGGCCCAGGTGTAGGGGGCGTGTTCGTAGGCGTAGTTGCTCGACACGCCGTTCTTGCCCAGGGTTTCGACCAGGCCGTCGATCTTGTGCCAGTCGAGTTGCAGGCCGGCCGCGACGATCAGGATGCGGTACTCCACGCTGCCCCCGCCGTGCAGGCGCAGGCGGTTCTGCTCCGGCGCGAAGCCCTCGACCCGTTCGACGATGTGATGCACGCCCTTGGGGATGAGCGTGCGCATCTCCCGGCGCGTGGCGGCGATGTCGTAACAGCCGCCACCGACCAGCGTCCAGGCCGGCTGGTAGTAGTGGTACGGGGCAGGGTCGATCAGCGCGACGTCGAGCTCCGATCGGGCGCGCTTGAGCGCGGCGGCGACGGTGAGGCCGGCTGCGCCGGCACCGACGATGGCGATGGTGTGGCGACGGTGAGAATCGGTCATGACGCAGTGCTCCTGTGGGTCTTGCGACGGCACGATGCGCGCCGTGCCGGCATTGAAAAATACCCTATCGGGTATCATAATCGAAGATATGGAATATCGTTAGTCTCATTGGTTATATGGACGTCCGCAAGAAGCGGGCCGGAGTGCACCATGATTTTCCGCCAATTCTTCGACGCGAGCTCGAGTACCTACACCTACTTGCTGGCTTCGGGTCCGGGCCGCGAGGCCTTGATCATCGACCCGGTCAAGGAGCGGACCGCCGACTACCTCGCCGTCATCAATGCGCTGGGCTTGAAGCTGGTACGCGCCATCGACACCCATACCCATGCCGATCACATCACCGGCTTGGGCGATCTGCGTGACGCCACCGGCTGCGTCACCATCATGGGCGAGTTCACCAAGGCTCAGTGCGTGAGCCAGCACGTCAAAGAGGGCGAGACGCTGGACGTGGACGGCCTCCGGCTCAAGGCGCTGTACACGCCGGGACATACGGACGAGTCTTTCAGCTTCGTGCTCGGTGCCGAGCGGCCCAGGGCGGTCTTCACCGGCGACGTCTTGCTGATCCGCGGCACCGGACGCACCGATTTCCAGAACGGCGATCCGCGCAAGAGCTGGGACTCCATCGTCAACAAGCTGTTCCGTCTGCCCGACGAGACCACGGTCTACCCAGCCCATGATTACAAGGGCTGGACGGCGTCGAGCATCGGCGAGGAAAAGCGTCACAACCCACGACTGGCCGGCAAGACCGAGGCGGAGTTCATCGAGATCATGAACAACCTCAAGCTGCCGAACCCCAAGCTGATGGACGTGGCCGTTCCCGCCAACCTCGCCTGCGGCAAGGTGTGATCATGACCGCCGGCGGTCTGGGTGATCGATGGGGGCGGCGCCTGGCCCGCGCCTTCGAAGACCTGGGCCTCGCCGTGGTGCTGCTCGCCACGGTGATCTCGGCCGGGCAGGAACTCTGGCGCATGGCCGCCGCGCGTACGGTTACGCTCGCCGAGTTGTTGCTGCTCTTTATCTATGTGGAGGTGGTGGCGATGGTGCGGCTGTATTGGGAGTCCGGACGGCTACCGGTACGCATGCCGCTCTACATCGCGATGGTAGCGATCGCGCGACACGTGGTGGTGGATGTCAAGCCCGAGCACGCCAGCGCCATGTTCTATTTCGGTCTTGCGGTACTGGCGCTCGCTCTGGCGGTGCTGGTCGTACGTTACGGGCATCTGCGCTTGCCCTATCCCGATACCGAGCGCGCGACCACCCGGATCCCCAACGAGTGAACGGCGCCCTGGCCCGCTGGCTACCCCTTTTCGCCGACCTGCGCAGGGCCGGGCGCGACACGCTGGCGGCCGACGGCCTCGCCGGAACCGTCACCGCCATCCTGCTGATCCCGCAGGCCCTGGCCTATGCCTTGCTCGCAGGGCTGCCGCCCCAGGTCGGACTCTACGCCAGCGTGCTGCCAGTGCTGGTCTATGCCCTGCTCGGCAGCAGCCGCACGCTCGCCGTCGGTCCGGTCGCGGTGGCGGCGGTGATGGTCACCACCGCGCTCACGCCGTATGCCGACGGCGACATGGAAAAATACGTCGCCGGGGCGTTGATTCTCGCCGCGCTCAGTGGGGCCATCCTGCTCGCAATGGCCGCGCTGCGGCTGGGCTGGCTGACGCACTTCATCAGCCATCCCGTGCTGTCGGGCTTCACGACCGCGGCGGCGATCTTCATCATCGGCACCCAGCTTTCAGCGCTCACCGGCATCCCGGTACCGCGCGATGCCAACCTGCCGGGGATCGTCCGGGCGTTGCTGGCCCATGCCGAAGCCTTCAACACCGCCACCGCGGCGTTTGGGCTCGCTGCCCTGGTGCTGTTGTTCGCGGCACGCAAGCCGCTGACCCGCGTACTGGTTGCGCGGGGGATCAAGCCAGCCCAGGCCGCCATCGCCGGCCGCACCGCACCCTTGGTGCTGGTGGCCGTGACCACGCTCATATCCGCACTGACGGATGCCGAGAAGCGCTGGCAGGTGGCGGTGGTCGGGCCGATTCCGCAGGGCCTTCCGGGCCTCTCGCTCGCGTTTCTGCAGGAGCCCGGCTGGGCGGCCCTGCTGCCGGCGGCGGTGATGATCGCCCTCATCGGCTATATCGAGAGCATCTCGGTCGCCAAGGCACTGGCGCTGCGGCGCGGCGAGAAAATCGACGCCGATCAGGAGCTGCTCGCCTTGGGCGGCACCAACCTCATGGCCGCCTGCGCGGGCGCCATGCCGGTGTGCGGCGGCTTTGCGCGCAGCATGGTCAACTTCGACGCCGGTGCCCGAACCCAGCTCGCCGCCGTCGTCACCGCGCTGTGGGTTGCGCTCGCCGCCTTCGCCTTCACCGGCCTTCTGGCCGCCCTGCCCAAATCGGTGCTCGCGGCCATCATCGTGGTCGCGGTTTGGCAACTGGTGGACTTCCCATCGCTGTTCCACACCTGGCACTACGACCGCGGCGACGGGGCCGCGCAGGCGGCCACCATGCTGGGCGTGCTGGGCTTCGGCATCGAGGTTGGGCTGATGCTGGGCGTCGGGCTTTCGCTGCTGCTGTTCCTCTACCGCACCAGCCGCCCACACATCGCCGTGATCGGCCGGCTGGGGGAGAGCGAGCACTACCGCAACGTGCTACGCCATGTCGTCGAGACCTGGCCGGACCTGTTGCTGGTGCGCCTGGACGAGACGCTCTACTTCGCCAACGCTCCGCGCGTCGAAACCGAGCTGCAGAACCTCATCGCCGGGCGCAAAGACCTCTGCGACGTGGTGCTGGTGATGTCCGGCGTGGCCTACATCGACAGCAGCGGACTCGACGTGCTGGAGTCCCTGGAACGCGGCCTTGCCGAACGCGGCATCCGCCTGCACCTCGCCGAGGTGAAGGGCCCGGTGATGGATAGGCTCAAGGACACCGCCTTGTGCCGGCGCCTGTCGGACGATCGCATCCATCTTTCGACACACGCGGCGGTGCAGGCCCTGCGGCGGGTGGATCGCGCCGACGCTCGGCCCGGGCGGTGATGGCGCCGCCACCGCGATGCGGCGAGGCCGCGCGTACGTCGGGATGCGCAACACCGATGTGGCGGATCCGGGCACGCAAGGCCGCTGGCGATGACTGCGCCTGGCGTTGCATCGCTCGCCCCGTCACGCCACCGCCCATTCCGTCGACAGCAGCGCCGCCTGCTCCAGCACCGTCTGCGTGGCCTTTTCTTGCTTGTCCGGCGGGTAGCCGTGATTGCGCAGGATGCGCTTGACCAGCACGCGAAGCTGCGCGCGCACGTTCTCGCGCAGCGTCCAGTCGATGCTCACGTTATGGCGCACCGTCTGGACCAGCTCGCGCGCGATGGCGCGCAGCGTCTCGTCGCCCAAGACCTTGACCGCGCTGTCGTTGGTTTCGAGCGCGTCGTAGAAGGCCAGCTCGTCCTCGGACAGGCCCAGCGCTTCGCCCCGCGCGTTCGCCTCGCGCATGTCCTTGGCCAGCGCGATCAGCTCCTCGATCACCTGCGCCGCCTCGATCGCGCGGTTCTGGTAGCGGCGCAGCGACTGCTCCAGCATCTCGGCGAAGGAGCGTGCCTGCACGACGTTCTTGCGCCGCCGGGTCGCGAGCTCGCCCTTGAGCAGCTTCTGCAGTAGTTCGACCGCGAGGTTGCGCTGCGGCATGCCGCGCACCTCGGCGAGAAACTCATCGGAAAGGATGGAAACGTCCGGCTTCTGGAGCCCGGCCGCCGCGAAGACGTCGACGACGCCTTCGGGTGCGACGGCCCGCGAGATGATCTGCCGCACCGCGTGCTCGATGTCCTCCTCGGGGCGCGCATCATTGGGCGCGCGCTTGGCGAGCACCGCCTGCACGGCCTGGAAGAAGGCCACGTCGTCACGGATGCGCAGGGCCTCTTCGTGCGGCACGGCGAGCGCAAAGGCCTGGGACAGTTCGCGCACGGCGCGCACAAAGCGGTCTTTGCCGTTTTCCTGGCCGAGGATGTGCTCCTGCGCGGCAGGCAGAAGCGCCACACGCTCGGCCGGTGTTCCGCTCGTCCAGCGCGACCGGTCGAAGCCCCGCACGACGCCGCCAGGCGTCGGATACGAACCCAAGAGCCCGCAGCACACCTCGTACTTCTCCAGCATCAGAGCCACGGCCTCGTCCTGATCGAGCGCCGTGCGGCCCGTGCCGCCGCTGTCGGTGTAGGTCGCGAGCGCCGCCTTCAGCTCGTGCGCAAGGCCGAGGTAGTCCACGACGAGCCCGCCGGGCTTGTCGCGGAAGACGCGGTTCACGCGCGCGATCGCCTGCATCAGCCCATGCCCCCGCATCGGCTTGTCGATGTACATGGTGTGCATGCAGGGGGCGTCGAAGCCCGTCAGCCACATGTCCCGCACGATCACGATGCGCAGCGGATCGGCCGCATCGCGGAAGCGCTTGGCGAGCGCCTCGCGCCGCGGCTTGTTGCGGATGTGCGCCTGCCAGTCCGGTGGGTCCGAGGCGGAACCGGTCATCACCACCTTGATCGCGCCGCGGGCGTCGTCTTCGTCGTGCCACGCGGGACGCAGCTTCACCAGCTCCCGGTACAGCTCGACGCAGATACGCCGGCTCATGCAGACGACCATCGCCTTGCCGTGCATCGCCTCGCAGCGCTTCTCGAAGTGCTCGACGATGTCGCGGGCCACGAGCCGTAAGCGCTTTTCGGTACCGACGATGGCTTCGAGCTGCGCCCACTTGGTTTTGAGCTTCTCTTTACGCTCGGCCTCCTCGCCCTCGGTCGCCTCCTCGAAGTCCGGATCGATCTTCGGCCGCTCCGTCTCGTCGAGCGCGAGTTTGGCGAGCCGGCTCTCGTAGTAGATCGGCACGGTGGCGCCGTCCTGCACGGCGCGCTGGATGTCGTAGACGCTGATGTAGTCGCCGAACACCGCGCGCGTATTGGCGTCCTGCAATTCGATCGGCGTGCCGGTGAAACCGATGAAGGACGCATTTGGCAACGCATCGCGCATGTGGCGCGCGTAGCCGTCGATGAAGTCGTACTGGCTGCGGTGTGCCTCGTCGGCGATCACCACGATATTGCGGCGGGAGGACAAGCGAGGGTGCCGGTCGCCCTTCTCCTCGGGAAAGAACTTGTGGATGGTGGTGAACACCACGCCACCGGCCGCCACCGAGAGCAGCGCGCGCAGGTGCGCGCGCGATTCGGCCTGCACGGGCGGCTGGCGCAGCAGGTCCGCGCAGCGCGAGAAGGTGCCGAAGAGCTGGTCGTCGAGGTCGTTGCGGTCGGTGAGCACGACGATCGTCGGGTTCTCCATCGCCGGCTCGCGGATGATGCGGCCCGCGTAGAACGCCATCGTCAGGCTCTTGCCCGAGCCCTGCGTGTGCCACACCACGCCCACGCGCCGGTCTCCCGGCTTGCCGCCGGGCCTGCGGCCTGCTTCGTAGCGCCCGGTCTCTTCGGCGACGCGTTCCGCGCGGGCCAGCTCCGCCGCGCGCAGCGTTTCGCCGACCGCCACCTGCACCGCATGGAACTGGTGGTAGCCCGCCATCTTCTTGATGAGGCGCCCGCTCCCGTCGTCCTCGAACACGATGAAGTCGCGTACCAGATCCAGAAATCGCCGTGGCGCGAACACGCCCTCGATCACCACCTGCAGCTCGGGGACCTGGCTGTCGGCGAGCCGCTCGCCCGTGATCGTGCGCCAGGGCTTGAACCACTCGCGGCCGGCGCCGAGCGCGCCGACCCGCGCCTCGACGCCGTCGGAGACGACGAGCACCGCGTTCGTCGCGAAGAGCGAGGGGATCTCGGCCTGGTAAGTCTGGAGCTGCCGCAAAGCGCTCCAGATCGTCGCGTTCTCGTCGGCGGCGTTCTTGAGCTCGAGCACCGCGAGCGGCAGGCCGTTCACGAACAGCACTACGTCCGGCCGGCGGCTGTGCTTGTTCTCCGTGACGCTGAACTGGTTCACCGCGAGCCAGTCGTTGGCCTCGGGGTTGTCGAAGTCGATCACGTGGGCCTGCGCGCCGCGCACCTCCCCCTCACGCGTGCGGTACTCGACCGTCACGCCGTTCACCAGCAGACGGTGCAAGGCGCGGTTGCGCTGGACCAGGTCCGCGCCCTCGGGCCGCGTGAGCTTGCGATAGGCGTCCTCCAGCGCCTCGGCGGGCAGCGTCGGATTGAGCCGCGCCAGCGCGTCACGCAGCCGTGCGCCCAGCACCACTTCGCCGTGGCTGGCGCGCTCGGCGGCAGGCATGTCGGGCGCGATGTCAGGCCCGTGGGCGATCTGCCAGCCGCTGGCTTTCAGCCAGTCCAGAGCGGCGTCTTCGACGTCGGATTCGGTGAAGCTCGTGCTCATGCAGACTCCCAGAGCCGGCGGACTGGCACCGCGAACAACCCGCCCCCAAAGCTGACTGTCGCGCTGCCGTCATAGAGCACCACGCCCGCGGCGAAGCGCCTGCCCGCCGCGCTCTGCAGCTTGCGAAGCCCGCGCAGGTCCGACTCGTTGACCGTGGCGGCGGCCTTTACCTCCACACCGGCGACCACGCCGTCGCCTTCCAGCACGATATCCACCTCGAAGTCATCTCGATCGCGGAAGTGGAAGAAGTCGATCGGGTCGGGGCGCCAGCTCGCCTGACGCCGTAGCTCCTGAAGCACGAACGTCTCCAGCATCGCGCCGAGCACGGCGCGGTCAGCCTCTAGGCGCGCGGCATCCAGTCCCAGCAGCGCGCAGGCAATGCCGGTGTCGCCAATGTGAAGCTTCGGGCGCTTGACGAGCCGACTCATCTGGTTGACGTGCCACGGCGCCAAGCGCTCGAGCAGGAACACCCGTTCGAGCAGTGTCACGTGGTCGTGAATGGTCTGGCGCGTCAATTCGAATGGCGCCGCGAGATTGGTCACGTTGATGAGCCCGGCGGTATGTGTGGCCGCGACGCGCAGCAGCTTGGGTAGCGTGTCGAGGGAACGCACGCGGCTCAGGTCACGGACGTCGCGCTGTATCTGCGCCTCGACGTAGTCGCGGTACCAGGCACGGCGTCGCGCCGGGGCGCGCCGCGCGAGCGCGGCGGGATAACCGCCGTCCACGATGCGGCGGGCGAGGTCGCGGCCAAGCGGCGCTGACAGGCCCGTGCGGAACCGCCCGCGCAGCAGATCGTCGACGAAGCGGGAACGCACGCCCTCGATCTCGCATTGAGCGAGCGGGTGCAAGCGCAGGATCCCCATCCGGCCGGCGAGCGAATCGGCAAGCTGCGGAACGAGCAGCACGTTCGCAGACCCCGTGAGGATGAAGCGCCCCGCCGCGCGGCGCGCGTCGATGGCCGCCTTGAGCGAGGTGAAGATCTCCGGAACCCGCTGCACCTCGTCGAGGATGGATTTCGCCGGCAGCCGGGCGACGAATCCGATCGGATCCGCGCTCGCGGCGGCGCGGGTGGCGTCGTCATCGAAGGAGACGTACCGATAGCCCTGCACCTCCCCGACGCTGCGGGCGAGCGTCGTCTTACCGCTCTGCCGGGGTCCGTGGACGAGCACGGCCGGCGTGTCCCGCAGCGCTTCGCGCAGCCGGGGCGCGAGCAGCCGGGGGTAGGTTGGGGAAGTGCGCATGCCGGAGGGATAGGGTCAGCGGTCGGCTGAATGCTAGTTTGGGTGTCGGCTGAATGCAAGTTCGGGCGTCGGCTGAATGCTAATTCGCCTCGCGGCCAGCGGCGATCGCGGGGTCATGCGCGACCACCGCCAGCGGCAGGCCGTTCACGAACAGCACTACGTCCGGCCGGCGGCTGTGCTTGTTCTCCGTGACGCTGAACTGGTTCACCGCGAGCCAGTCGTTGGCCTCGGGGTTGTCGAAGTCGATCACGTGGGCCTGCGCGCCGCGCACCTCGCCCTCACGCATCCGGTACTCGACGGGCACGCCATTCACCAAAAGCCGGTGCAAGGCGCGGTTGTGCTGGATCAGGTCGGCGCCGGGGGCTGCGTCAGCTTGCGGAAGGCGTCCTCCAGCGCTTCGGCGGGGAGGTCGGGATTGAGGCGGGCGAGGGCGTCGCGCAGGCGCTGCGCCAGCACGACCTCGCCGTGGCTGGCGCGCTCGGCGGCAGGCATGTCGGGCGCGATGTCAGGCCCGTGGGCGATCTGCCAGTCGAGAGATTCGAGCCAGGCGAGGGCGGCCTGCTCGACGTCGGATTCGGTGAAAGCGCTCATAGCCCGCGCGCCTCCAAAAACCGCTCCGCATCGTTCACGCGCAGCGCGCCGGAGATGAGCCTGGGCAGCAGCGCGTCGCGCAGGGCGGCGAGGGTGCGGGATTCGCGCTCATGTTCGACTACCTTGCGATACAGTGGCTGCGATATGCGGTCGAAGGCATCCATGACGGACGCGGTCGGCGCGACAGTGCGAATAAGCCGGAAACTCGACCTGCTGATCTCAAGGAACGTGGAGCCGTTGGCGTGACTGACGATCTCTTCGTGGAACGCGCGAGCCCAGCGCAGCAAGAACAGGTTCGATGTGCCGCGGCGCGGCTTCATCGCGATGAAGCCCTGATTGACGGCGACCGGAACCTCGGCGATGGCGAGGTAGCCAATCGGAGCACGCGAAGAAAGCAGAACGGTTCCCTTCGGGAGCAAGCCCGAACTGATCTGTGCCAATCCCGCGTCGGTAATCTTTCGTTCGGTATCGAGCAGGACCGGCATCGAAAGCGCTGACAGGTCCTTCGGCGTGACCCAGTAATGCGTGCCGCCCTCCCAATACTCGGCCCGTTCGGTCTTCGGGGTGCTCCCACCGACAACATCTGCCAACTCGCTGATGGGTTTGACCTCCCACCCCTCCGGAATCTCGCCGAGTTCGGAGTCGACGAGGCGGGCGGGGAAGAGGTCGGCGAGGGGCGCAGGCAGGCCGGGGTCGCGGCCTTCGGCCTTGGCGCGGACGGGGTCGAAGTCCACGAACCACGACTTGAACAGCGCCCGCGCCATCGCCTCCAGCGTCTCGCTCATCCGCCGGTTCAGCTCGATTTTGTCGTCCAGCGTGCCGAGGATGTGAGCAATGGCCTGTTGTTCGTCAATGCTCGCGGGCACCTCAATCGTAAACCTCGGCATTTCGATCAAGGGAATCCGATCCACAGTGCTTCCATGGATCGTGCGCGATCGCAGAGTCTTTTGGAACTGCGGTCCAAGATACGCATACAGCAGGAAGCGCTTATCTACTTTCCCGGGACGCGCACGTAACAGGCCCATCCTCCGTCCGAGACAGCAGCGCAGGCCGTGGGGGATGATCGCGGCCTCTCCGAGGCGGGTTTCGTACGAGAAGACGACGTCCCCTTCTAGCGGTTCCACACGGCGCGTCCAACGCGCGTAGTCGTCCTCGGACAAGTGCTCTGCGTTCGTGAGATCGATGCGCCCTGAGGCGAGATTCGAGATACCGAGGAATACTGGGCCATCATCTGTCTTTGGCGGAGTTGCGTGCGGCCCGTCATAGATCTCCGCTAGCTCGCCAATCGGCACTTCGCGCCACTCACCCGCCATACCCCAGCTCCTTCAGGTTGGCGGCAATCGCGGCATCGAGCCTCAAAGCCTCGGCCTGCCGCTCGCGTTGTTCGTTTCTGATCGCCACCGGCTTCATGGCTGCATGTCCTGTGGTTCCTCGAACAAGCGCAGGTACGGCTCGAAGCGGAAGCGCCGGTTGCGGGCGTAGCCGGTGATCTCGCGGAGCAGGCCGATGCCTTCGAGGCGCGCGACGATCTGGTTGGCGCCAGCCGGGGTGATGTCGAGCCACTCGCGCACGGTGGCCACCGAGACGATGGGGTGGTCGAACAGCCGATCCATCACACGCTGGCCGTTGGCGGCGGCGCGGCCGAGCCGTTCGGTGATCTTCGCGCGGTAGCCCTCGCGCATGCGCAGGATGGCGGCTGCGGTGGCGGTTGCCTCGCGGCTCGTGGCGATGACGCCATCGAGAAAGAACGCGAGCCAGCCCTCCCAGTCGCCCGCATCGCGAACCGCCTGCAGCCGGTCGTAGTACTCGGCCCGGTGCTGCTTGAAGTAGTGCGAGAGGTAGAGCACCGGTTTGGTCAACAAGCGTTTTTCGGTGAGGAGGAAGGTGATGAGCAGTCGCCCGACGCGTCCGTTGCCGTCGAGGAAGGGGTGGATGGTTTCGAACTGGGCATGGACGAGGGCCACCTGCACCAGTGGAGGCAGGCCGCCACCGTCGTGGATGAAGCGCTCCAGGTCGGAAAGTGCCTGGGGCACCTCGTGGGGCGGCGGCGGTACGAAGGTGGCGGTCGCCAGGGTGCAACCGGCCGGGCCGATCCAGTCCTGGCTCGTGCGCAGTTCGCCCGGCTGCAGCCGCCCGCCGCGCACGCCTCGCATCAGTTCGGTGTGGATCTCGCGGATCAGGCGCACGGAGACCGGCAGCTTGGCGAGGCGCGCGAGTCCATGGTTCATGGCGCGCACGTAGTTGGCGACTTCCTGCACGTCCTTGGGCGTGTCGGGGTCGAAGAGGTGCGCCTCGGCCGCGAGCAGGTTCTGCAGCGAAGACTGGGTGCCTTCGATCTGGCTGGAGAGCACCGCCTCCTTGCGCACGTACATGAACACGAACAGGTCCGGGTTGGGGAGCGTGAGCACCGCGCCGTCCAGCCGCCCGAGCGCGTAGTCGGCGGCGGAGAGCCGATCGCGCAGGGCGCCGTCCAGATCGACAGGCGGGTCGGGCGGCAGCGGCGCCGGGAGAAAGGCACGGTAGCCGGTCGATTGGCTCACGTAGCGCCCGGCGCGACCGGCCTTGTTATCCCTTGCGTTACTCATGGTGCGCAACCCGATCCATGATAAACAATGCGTTTAATATGGTGCGATTACGCTAGTATCGTCAACGCTGCCTTCAAAACCCCAGCTCCTTCAAGTTGGCGGCGATCGCGGCATCGAGCCTCAAAGCCTCGGCCTGCTGCTCGCGCAGTTGCGCGACGAGACGCTTCATCTTCTCCTCGAACGGCTCGCCATCATCTTCGACGGCCTCCGCGCCGACGTAGCGGCCGGGCGTGAGCACGTGGCCGTGCTTGCGGATTTCCTCAAGCGTCGCGCTCTTGCAGAAGCCGGGCACGTCGGCGTATCCGCCGGCTTCCTTCTCGCCGCGCCAGGCGTGGTAGGTGGTGGCGATGCGGGCGATGTCCTCGTCGGTCAGCTCGCGGTGGGTGCGGTCCACCATGCGGCCGAGCTTGCGGGCGTCGATGAAGAGGATTTCGCCGCGGCGGTCCCGGAACTTGCCCCCAGGCGCCGCCTTGGCGGCGCCGGTAGTAGACGAGCTGCGGTCGCGCGCGAGGAACCACAGGCACGCGGGAATCTGCGTCGAGTAGAAGAGCTGGCCGGGCAGCGCCACCATGCAGTCCACGAGGTCGGCCTCGATCAGGTTCTTGCGAATCTCGCCCTCGCCGGACTGGTTCGACGACATCGAGCCGTTGGCCAGCACGAAGCCGGCGACGCCCGCGGGCGCGAGGTGGTGGACGATGTGCTGCACCCAGGCGAAGTTGGCGTTGCCGGCGGGCGGCACGCCGTACTGCCAGCGCGCATCAATGCGTAGGCGCTCGCCGCCCCAGTCGGAGACGTTGAACGGCGGATTGGCGAGGATGAAGTCGGCCTTGAGGTCTGGGAAGCGGTCGTTGTGGAAGGTGTCGCCGTGCGCGATCTGGCCGTCGATGCCGCGGATGGCGAGGTTCATCTTGGCGAGCCGCCAGGTCGTGTAGTTCGACTCCTGGCCGTAGATCGAGATGTCGGCTTTCGCCTTCCCGCCGTTCCCATTGCCGTTGGCGTGTGCGCGGATGAACTCCACCGACTGCACGAACATGCCGGATGAGCCGCAGCAGGGGTCGTAGACGCGGCCCCGGTAAGGTTCGAGCATTTCGACCAAGAGCTTCACCACGCAGCGCGGCGTGTAGAACTCGCCGCCTTTTTTGCCCTCTCTGCTTGCGAACTGCGAGAGGAAGTACTCGTACACGCGGCCGAGCACGTCCTTGGTGCGGCTTGCCTCGTCGCCGACCTTGATGTCGCTGATCATGTCGATCAACTGGCCGAGGCGCTGCTTATCGAGCGCGGGCCGGGCGTAGTCCTTGGGCAGCACGCCCTTGAGCGCCGGGTTGTCGCGCTCGATGCCGGCCATGGCGTCGTCGACGAGCTGGCCGATGGTGCTCTGGCGGGCCTGGGCTTTGAGGTGTGCCCAACGCGCCTCGGGCGGCACCCAGAAGATGTTGACCGCGCGGTATTCGTCCGGGTCCTCCGGATCGGCGCCCTGGTCGCGCTCGGCCTCAAGCCGCGCGTGCTGCTCCTCGAAGGCATCGGAGATGTACTTGAGAAAGATAAGGCCGAGGACGACGTGCTTGTACTCGGCGGCGTCCATGGAGCCGCGCAGCGCGTCGGCCATTTGCCAGAGCTGGGCTTCGTAACCGATGGTCGCGCCATTGCCCTCGCGGCCATCGCGCTTTTTCGTGTCGTTCTTTGCCATGACGAGAATCCTACGCGGGATGCGCGTCGCTCGGGGCTGCCGCGGCATGGGCGGTGTGCCTTGCATGCGATCCGCGCACTGCGGATGAGCGGCTGAGCCGGGCGGTCAGGCGATTTGCAGAACCGCCCCTGCGAGGCCGAGGCAGTGGGCGGAGGCGACCCAAGCCCCTGGAACATGCGCCGGCGCTCAGCGGAAATCCCGTGACAGGTAGGGGAGTTCGCCGAGCCAGTGGGAGCGGTCGAAGCAGCGTTCGGCGACGACGTGGATGACGCTCTGCTGACATTGCAGGCGCCCCTGCACGATGAGCAAGCGCGCGCCGACGACGGCGCTGCGTTCGGCTTCGATCAGCGCCGGGCGCACGATCAAGTTGACGATGCCGGTTTCGTCTTCGAGGGTCACGAACATCGTGCCCTTGGCCGAGCCCGGGCGCTGGCGGAACATGACGATGCCGGCGACGCGCACGGCCTCGCCGTCGCGGCCGCGGGCCAAGGCGCCGCTCGGGGTGACGCGTGCGCGCGCAAGGCGCGGACGCAGCAGTGCGACCGGATGGCGCCGCAGCGTCAGGTGCATGCTGCGGTAATCGGCGAGGATGTCCTCGCCTTCGGTCGGTGCGTCGAGCGCGACGGCGTCGTCCGCGCACTGCGCCGTGCGCAGCAGGCCGTCGAGCCGCTCGTGGCCGCGCGCCTGCCAGCGCGCCGCGTGGCGATGGCCGGCGAGTGCGGCGAGCGCGTCGGCGCCGGCGAGTAGATCGAGTTCGCGCCGCGACAAAGCGGCGCGCTGCGCCAGATCGTCGACGCTCCGGTACGGTTGCAGTGCGCGCGCGCGGACGATGCGCTGCGCGGCCGCGGCGGGCAAGCCGGCGATCAGGCGCAGCCCCAGTCGCAGCGCCGGTCTTGCGTCGGTGCCGCGTTCGAGCGTGCAGTCCCACTGGCTATGACATACGTCGACCGGCCGCACGTCGACGCCCATGCGGCGTGCCTCGCCGACCAGCATCGACGGCGGATAAAAGCCCATCGGCTGGCTGTTCAGCAGGCCGGCGAAGAATGCCGCCGGGTAATGGCATTTCATGTAGGCGCTGGCGTAGGCGAGCAGGGCGAAACTCGCGGCGTGGCTCTCGGGAAAGCCGTAGGCGCCAAAGCCGAGGATCTGCTGGTAGATGCGCTCGGCGAACGCCGGCGAAAAGCCGTTGCGCGCCATGCCCGCCTTGAGCCGGTGTTCCCATTTTTCCAGGCCGCCGTCGCGTTTCCATGCCGCCATCGAGCGCCGCAGCCGGTCGGCCTCGCCGGGCGAGAAGTCGGCGGCGACGATGGCGATGCGCATCACCTGTTCCTGGAAGATCGGCACGCCGTGCGTGCGCGCCAGCACCCGCAGCAGCGCCTCTTGCTTGTCCGCGCGCGCGCCTTCGAGCAGCGCGTGCAAGGCGCCGAGGGACGATGCGGCCTCGGGCTGCCGCAGCGCCTGCATGCGATTCTTCAGGTAGGGATGCACCATGCCGCCCTGGATCGGGCCGGGCCGCACGATCGCGACCTGCACGGTGATGTCGTAGAGGTCGCGCGGCTGGAGCCGCGGCAGCATCGACATCTGCGCGCGCGACTCGATCTGGAACACGCCGATCGTCTCGGCGCGCCGGATCATCGCGTAGGTCTGCGCATCGTTTTGCGGAATGCCGCGCAACTGCAGCGCGGTGCCATCGAACGCGCGTTGCAGCTCGAAGCTGCGACGCAGCGCGCTGAGCATGCCCAGCGCGAGCACGTCGACCTTGAGCAGACCCAGCGCCTCCAGGTCGTCCTTGTCCCACTGGATGATGGTGCGCTCGGGCATGCCCGCGTTCTCCACCGGCACCAGCGTCGACAGTGGCGCGTCGGAAATCACGAAGCCGCCGACATGCTGTGACAGGTGCCGCGGAAAGCCGACCAGCTCGCGTGCCAGCCGCAGCCACAGCGCGATCTGCGGCGCCTCCGGATCGACCCCGGCGGCGCGCAGGCGCTCGGGCAGATCGGCCGCTTCGTCCCACCAGGCGAGCGACTTGGCGAGGCGATCGACGACGTCCGCGCCGATCTCGAGCGCGCGGCCGACGTCACGCAACGCCGAGCGCGGTTGGTAGCGGATGACCGTCGCCGCGAGCGCGGCGCGTTCGCGGCCGTACTTGCGGTAGACGTACTGGATCACCTCCTCGCGGCGCTCGTGTTCGAAATCCACGTCGATGTCCGGCGGTTCGTCACGCTCCTTGGAAATGAAGCGCTCGAACAGCAGCTCGGTGAACTCGGGCGAGACTTCGGTGATTCCCAGCGTGTAGCAGACCGCCGAGTTCGCGGCGCTGCCGCGGCCCTGACAGAGGATGCCGCGCTCGCGCGCGTAGCGGACGATGTCGTAGACGGTGAGGAAGAAGGCCTCGTAGCCTTTTTCCGCGATCAGCGCGAGTTCCCGCTCGAGGGTTTCGCGCACCGCGCGCGGGCAGCCCTCGGGCCAGCGTTCGGGCAGGTGACGTTCGACCAAGGTGCGCAGCCAACTGCTGGGCGTGTGGCCGGGGCCGACGAGCTCGCGTGGGTATTCGTAACGCAGCGCGTCGAGCCGGAAGGCGCAGCGCTCGGCGACGGCGAGGGTCTCGCGCAGCAGCTCCGGCGGATACAGCGCGGCGAGCTGCGCGCGCGTGCGCAGATGACGCTCGCCGTTGGCGAACAGGCGCGGACCGCAACGCGACACCGGCAGACGGTGGCGCAGCGCCGTCATCACGTCCTGCAGGGGGCGGCGTGCGCGCACGTGCATGTGCACGTCGCCGCAGGCCACCAGCGGCACGCCGTGGTGGCGCGACAGCGCGCGCAGCCGCTGCAGGCGCGCACCGTCGTGACCGTCTCGATGCAGCTCGACGGCGATCCACAGCCGCCCGGCGTAGCGCGCGTGCAGCCAGTCCAGCTCGTGTGGTGCGTCGGCATCGCGCGGAATCCACAGCGCGCAGGTTTGCGCGGTGCCGGCGTCGAAGTCGGCGCGGCTGAGCCGATAGCGGCCCTTGGCGGCGTTGCGGCGTGCGCGCGTGATCGCCGCGCAGATGCCGGCATAACCGGCCTGCGTCTGCGCCAGGAGCACGAACTTGGGGCCGTCGGCGAGCGTGAACTCGGCGCCGGCGATCAGCGGCCAGTCGGGCCGCGCGCAGTCGTCACGGGCGTGCTTCCACGCGCGCACGATGCCGGCCATCGAGCACTCGTCGGTGAGCGCGAGCCCGGCATAGCCGAGCGCGAGCGCGCGCTCGACCAGCTCCTCGGGCAGGGAGGCGCCGCGCTGGAAGCTGAAGGCGGACAGCGCATGCAGCTCGACGTACGCCGGCGCCGCGTTCATGCGAACCAGCCGTGCAGGTACCAGCGCCCGTCGGCGAGATCGCGATACACCCAGGCGCGCGCGTGCGGTGCGTCGGCGATGTGATAGTCGCGCCGCGCGTCGGCGCCGTCCCACCAACCGCTTTCGATGCGCTCGACGGCGTCGAGCACGCGCGGGGCTTGCGTCAGCGCGACCGGATGCGGCAGCAGCCACAAGGGACGCTCCGGCGCGCCGGCGGTGGCGCCAGGCCCGGTGCCGGGCCCGCCACCCGGCGGCGTGCCGCACAGCGGGCTGCGCTGCGCCGTCGCGCGTTCCGGGCGATGGTCCTCGACCACGGCCGGTGTCCACAGCGCGTGCTCGCCGAGCCGCGCGAGCAGGCGCTCGACGGTTTCGGCCCACTGCAGCTGCGCGTCGCTGCGGCCGTCGAACAGCGCGAGCTGGCCGCCGGATACCGCGCCCAGCTCGGTCGCGTGCAGGTGCAGGGCGCGCACCGGCGCGGCCAGCGCCTCGCGCTCCAGGCGTGTGCGCAAGGCATCGAACAGGCGCGCGCCGTCGCGGTGTGCGCACACGAAGCGCAGGCCCAGGCGCGTGCGCCGTGCGTGCGCGTGCTCGCATTCGAGCACGAGACCGCGCACGCCGGTGTCGCGCGCACGCAACCAGCCTTGCAGCTCGTAGCTCATGCGGCGCAGCGGAAACAGCAGCGATTCGAGGTGGACCGTCTCCTCCGGCAGCGCGAAGCGGCGCCGGAACACCGGCGGCGGGACGATCGCCTGCACCGCATCGGGGACGCGGCCGCGCAGGCGGTCGAGGGTGTGCAGGCGCTCGACGCCGAAGCGCCGTGCGAAACCGGCGCGCGGCAGGGCGAACAAATCCCCGAGTCGGCGCAGGCCCATGCCATTGAGCGCGTCGATCTGGGCTTTTGGCCAGGCCAGCAGCCAGACCGGCAACTCGGCCAGACGCGGTTCCAGCGCCGTCAGGGACAACGCCGGTGCGGTCTGGCCGGCGAGGGCGAGCAGGGCCGCGCCGTCACGGGTCGGCGCGATGCCGAGCTGGGCCGACTGCTGCAAGGCCGTCAGGTCGGCGCGGATCGCGTCGCGCAGCGCGTCGAGCCCACCGAACAGGCGCAGGCTGCGCCCGATCTCGACCCAGGCGAAGGCGCGCGGCGCACGGCCGGGTTCGGGCAGCTCCTCGATCGCGGCGCTCACCGGGCTGCCGTAGCGGTACAGCGCATGCGCCAGGCGTTTGAGCGCGGCGCGTTCGGCGGCGGGTTTGCGTGCGTGCGCACGCAGCAGCGGCTGGCGCGCGAGCGCATCGCCGAGCGCGGTACCGGCGGCGATGCCGGCGCCCGGCGTGATCAGCCAGCGCTGCGCGCCGCGGCCGTCGGTCACGGCATCGAGCGGATCGCGGAGCCCCAGGGCTTCCGCCGGCAGATGCGGACAATGCAGGCACAGCCAGAGCATCGCCGCTTCATGCGAACGAGAGTCGGACGCCGCGCGCCGGCAGTGCCGCTGGCCGATGCGGCGGCGCCGGCGCCGCCAAGGTGATTTTTTGCACCGGCCGCGCACCGCGACACTTGAGCACCTCCACCGTCGGCACGCCGCCGATGCGTTCGATGCCAAGGCGCAGCGCGGCGACCGAGGCCGCCGCGGCCGCCGCGGACGGTCGCAGCAGCAGCGCCAGGCCGTCGCCTCGTTCGGCCGCGAGCTGCAGCCGGCGCATCGCCGTGGTCGGGATGTCCTGAGCCCACAGCAGCACCGCCCCGGTGCGTGCGTGCAGCAACTGCTCGGCGCTCCACAGTGCATCGGGGTCGTTCCGCGTCTCGACGACCAGGGTGTGGGGCAAGTCCACACCGGCGCGCGCGAGCGCCGGCGCGTGCAGCGCAAAAGGTGGGGCGATGAAGGCGACGGTCTGCGCCTTGCCCGTCAGCCGCGCCAGCAGCGGCAGGACCAGCGTCAGCTCGCCGGCGCCCGGCTGCGGATACAGCACCTCGCTGAGTGCGCCGCAGGGCCAGCCGCCGCCCGGCAGCAAGGCATCGAGCGCGGTCCAGCCGGTCGCCTGCGCACGTAGCGGCGCGGCGTCCGCTCCGCGCCACAGGTATGGGTGAGCAGGCAGACTTTGGCGATGACCCGCTCTCATCGCCAAGTGCTCCGAACGTTCCGCCATGGATGGCCGCAACCGGACACGTGAGGGCCCCGGCCGTGCGCAGTCATACAGCCCCGCGCAGCGGCACCGGCGCCGGGCCGGCGAAGCCACCGGTGCGCAGCAGGCCGACCGCGCGGCCTTCGATCACCAGCTCTTGGCGCGACAGGTCGATGCGGATCGGGGCGAAGTCCGGGTTCGCCGGCAGCAGGCGCACGATGTCGCCGCGCCGCTCGAAGCGCTTGACGGTGACGTCCTCGCCCATGCGCGCGACCACGATCTCGCCGTTGTTCGCGGTGGCCACGCGTTTCACCGCGAGCAGGTCGCCCGGCAAGATGCCGGCATCGCGCATCGACCAGCCCTGCACGCGCAGCAGGAAGTCCGGCTGCGGGTGGAACAGCCGGCGGTCGATCTTGTACCAGGACTCCACCGACTCCTGCGCAAGGATCGGGGCGCCGGCGGCGACGCGGCCGACCAGTGGCAGGTCATCGCCCGCGCGGGCGGCGGCGTCCTCGTCAGCGAGCACGCGGATGCCGCGCGAGGCGCCGGGCAAGAGCTCGATCGCGCCCTTGCGCGCGAGCGCGCGCAGGTGGTCCTCGGCCGCGGTCGGCGAGCGAAAACCGAAGGCCGTGGTGATCTCCGCGCGCGTCGGCGGAATGCCCTGCTTGGCCAGATGGCGGCGGATGAAGGCGAGGATCTGCTGCTGGCGCGGCGTGAGCGGCGTGTCCATGGTCTGCCCGAATGACTGTTTGTGCATACAGTCTCCGATCGCATCGAGACTGTCAATATGAACAGTCATTCGGCCCGATGCGTCACGCCAGCATCGCCGTGCCCTCCAGCGACTTCAGGCCGACGTCGCGGATCAGTTGCACGAATTCCTGCACATAGGCGGCGCCGGCGAGGCTCGCCGGGATGGCGGCGTGCAGCTCGCACCACAGGCCTTCTCTGCCGATGCGGCGCGCGGCGACGTAGCCGCGTTGCAGATAGGGTTGCACGCTCCAGCGCGGCAGGGCGGCGATGCCGCGGTTGCTGGCGACGAGCTGCAGGATCGCGACCGTGAGTTCGGCGGTACGCTGGCGCGGCTTGATGCCGGCCGGCGTGAGCAGGTGCTTGAACACATCGAGCATCTCGTCCGGCACCGGGTAGGTGATCAGCACCGAGTCCGCGAAGTCCTGCGCGCGCAGCCACTGGCGCGCCGTCAGCGGATGCTTGGGCGACATCAGCGCCACGCACTCGTAGCGGAACAGCGGCAGGAACGCCGTGCCCGGGCGCGAGCGCGGCCGGTCGTGGACGATGACGAGTTCGGCCGCGCCGCGTTCGAGCAGGCTCGGCACATCGCTCTGAAAGCCGGAGACGAGGTCCATCTCCACGTCCGGCCAGCGTTCGCGGAAGGCATCCATCGCCGGCATCAGCCAGTCGAAGCAGGTGTGGCATTCGACGGCGATGCGCAACTGGCCGGCCGCGCCCTGGACGAGCTGGGCGATGTGCCGCTCGGCGTCCTCCACCTGCGGCAGCACCGTTTGCGCCAGTTCCATCAGCCGCCGTCCGGCGGCGGTGAAGCGCAGCGGGCGCGCGTCGCGCTCGACCAGCGGCGTGCCGTACTGCGTCTCCAGCATGCGCAACTGGTGCGACAGCGCCGATTGCGTCAGGTGCAGGCGTTCGGCGGACTTGGACAGGCTGCCGGTGTCGCGCAGCGCGAGCAGGGTGCGCAGATGGCGCAGTTCGAGCATCGAGGGCATGAGATGAATTCAATACAGACGTGAAAATTATGAGATAGACAAATACTACTCGCAGGCCGATCCTGCCGCTCCCGATCGCTTCATCGAGACGCATGGCATGACACCGGCAGCCACTCAGGCCCATGTGCTGGGCTTTCCCCGTATCGGCGCGCAGCGCGAGCTCAAGACCGCCGTCGAGGCGTACTGGAGGGGCGCACTGGACGAGGCCGGCCTGCGGGCGGTGGGACGCGAGCTGCGGCTGCGGCACTGGGCCTTGCAGGAGGCCGCGGGCCTGGATCTCATCACCGTCGGCGATTTCGCGTTCTACGATCACCTGCACAACGCCACCGCGCTGTGCTCGGCGGCGCCGGCGCGCTTCGGCCTGGACGAGATCGACCTGGCCGGCTATTTCGCGATGGCGCGCGGCACCCCGGCGCAGCCGGCGCTGGCGATGAAAAAGTGGTTCGACACCAACTACCACTATCTGCAGCCGGAGCTGTCGGAGGACCTGCGCCTGGCCCTGGACCGCGACTGGTTGTTCCCGGAAGTCGACGAGGCGCTGGCTCAGGGCTACAGGGTCAAGGCGGTGCTGCCGGGGCCGCTGACCTGGCTGTGGCTGTCTGCCGCCGCCCCGGGCTTCGACAAGCTGCGCCTGCTGTCGAGGCTGCTCAACGTCTACTACGCCGCCGTCGCGGAGTTGAAGCGTCGCGGCGTGGCCTGGTTGCAGCTCGACGAGCCGATCCTCGCGCTCGATCTGCCGGCCGAATGGCTCACCGCCTATCGCACGGTGTATCGGGAACTCGCGCCGGCGGCGCCGCCGATGCTGCTCGCGACCTACTTCGGCGACGTGAGCGAGCACGCGACGCTGCTCACCTCGCTGCCGGTCGCCGGCCTGCATCTGGATCTCGTGCGATCGCCGCAGCAGCTTCAGGTGTTCCTGCGCGAGTATCCGCACGACAAAGTGCTGTCGCTGGGCGTCGTCGACGGCCGCAACGTCTGGCGCACCGATCTTGCCCGGGCGCTGGCGGTGCTGCATCCGGCGAAGGCGCAGCTTGGTGAGCGCCTGTGGGTGTCGGCGTCGTGCTCGCTCTTGCACGTGCCGCACGATCTGGCGCAGGAGACCCGGCTCGATCCGCGCATCAAGAACTGGATGGCCTTCGCCAACCAGAAGCTGGATGAACTCGCGCTGCTCAAGCGCGCGCTCGACCAAGGCGAGGCCGCGATCTGGCCGGCCTTACAGGCGAGCGCGCAGGCGATCGAGGACCGCCGCCGCGCGCCGAGCACCACGGTGGCGGCCGTGCGCGAGCGTGTCGCCGCCCTCACGCCGGCGGCCGCAGAGCGCCGCTCGGACTTTTCGCGGCGGATCGAGGCGCAGCAGGCGCGCCTGGGACTGCCGCTGCTGCCGACGACGACGATCGGCTCCTTCCCGCAGACCGCCGAGATCCGCGCCGTGCGCGCCGCGTACAAGGCCGGCGAGCAGTCCGAGGCCGACTACCTCGCCGCGATGAAGTCCGAGATCCGGCGCTGCGTCGAAAGGCAAGAGGCCTTGGGTCTGGACGTGCTCGTGCACGGCGAGGCCGAGCGCAACGACATGGTCGAGTACTTCGGCGAGCAGCTCGACGGCTTTGCCTTCACCCGGCACGGCTGGGTGCAGAGCTACGGCTCGCGCTGCGTCAAGCCGCCGGTGATCTACGGCGACGTTGCGCGGCCCAGGCCGATGACGGTCGCCTGGTCCGCTTACGCGCAGAGCCTCACCGACAAGCCGATGAAAGGCATGCTCACCGGCCCGCTGACGATGCTGTTCTGGAGCTTCGTGCGCGACGATCTGCCCAGGCAGGACGTGGCGTTGCAGCTTGCGCTCGCGCTGCGCGACGAGGTCGTGGATTTGGAGCGCTCTGGCATCCCGATCATCCAGATCGACGAGCCGGCCTTACGCGAGGGGCTGCCCTTGAAGCGGGCCGACTGGCCGGCTTATCTCGACTGGGCGGTGCGTGCGTTTCGCATCACCGCCGCCGGCGTGCGCGACGACACGCAGATCCACACGCACATGTGCTATTCCGAGTTCAACGACATCCTGTCGGCGATCGCGGCGCTGGACGCCGACGTGATCACCATCGAGACTGCGCGTTCGCATATGCAGCTGCTCGAGGGTTTCGCCGAGTTCGAGTATCCGAACCACATCGGTCCCGGCGTCTTCGACGTGCATTCCCCGCACGTTCCAAGTCAGGCGCAGATGACGGCCCTGCTCGAACGCGCGCTGCAGTGTGTGCCGGCCGAGCGGCTGTGGGTCAATCCCGACTGCGGCCTCAAGACCCGCGCGTGGCCCGAAGTGGAGGCTGCCCTGGCACGCATGGTGGCAAGCGCTTGTGCGCTGCGCGCGCAGATCTCGGCGCGCAGCGTGGGGAATGATCGGGCGCGCAGCCCGGCAGGCTCCGGCGACGCTGCATTGCCGATGCCGGTATAGGTGCCGTGAGTTGCGCCGCCGGCGTCGCGGCGCCGGGGCTCACGCGGGCCACATCGCCGTCGCGCTGGTCTGCTATACATGCGGCCCCAGTTTCCCGATCCGGAGCCGCTGATGTCGATCACCCGCGCCTACGCCGCCCAGTCCGCCACCACGCCGCTGGCGCCGTGGACGCTGAAGCGGCGCACGCCGCGCGCGCAGGACGTGGACATCGACATCCTCTACTGCGGCGTCTGTCACTCCGACCTGCATGCGGCGCGTAGCGACTGGGCCGGCACCGTGTATCCGATCGTGCCGGGCCACGAGATCGTCGGTCGCGTGACCGCCGTCGGTTCCGCGGTCACGCGCTTTGCGCCGGGGCAGCTCGTCGGTGTCGGCTGCCTGGTCGATTCGTGCCGGCAGTGCGCGAGCTGCGTCGACGGACTGGAGCAGTACTGCGAGCGCGGCTCCACCGGCACCTATAACGCGCCCGACAAGCACAGCGGCGGCGTGACCTATGGCGGCTACTCGACGCGCATCGTCGTCGACGAGGCCTTCGTGCTGCGTATGCCCGAGTCGCTCGATCCCGCGGCCGCCGCGCCACTGCTGTGCGCCGGCATCACCACCTACTCGCCGCTGCGGCACTGGAAGGTGCAGCCGGGCATGAGCGTCGGCGTCGTCGGTCTCGGTGGTCTCGGCCACATGGCGGTCAAGCTGGCCAAGGCCATGGGTGCGCGTGTTGGCCTGTTCACGACCTCGCCAGCCAAGGCCGAGGATGCGCGGCGCCTCGGCGCCGACGACGTCATCCTCTCCAGCGATCGCGCGCAGATGAAGGCGCAGTCGCGCCGCTTCGATCTGGTGCTCGACACGATCGCCGCGTCGCACGACCTCGACGCCTACCTGCGCACCCTCAAGCGCGACGGCACCCTGGTGCTGATCGGCGTGCCCGACAAGCCACACGCGGCGCCGAACGTCGGCAACCTCGTGTTCCAGCGCCGCAGCATCGCCGGCTCGCTGATCGGCGGCATTGCCGAGACCCAGGAGATGCTCGACTTCTGCGGCGAACACGGCATCGTCGCCGACATCGAGCGGATTCCCATGCAGGCCATCAACGAGGCCTATGAACGCATGCTACGCAGCGACGTGCGCTATCGCTTCGTCATCGACATGGCCTCGCTCAAGCCATAGCCGAGGCTAGATGACGGTATCGCAGTAGCGCGCCACGAGTGGATCGTGGGTGATGAGCCGCATGGGCTTTAGCGAAGCCTGAGCGACGAGGAGGCGATCGAACGGATCGGTATAGTGTGCCTGACGTTCCTTGACAGCGGCCGCATGCTCGAGCTCGATGCGAAGCAATTGGTGGCCGGACGCCTGAAATTACGCGGCGCCTTTTCCCGGAAACGGGCATGTCATCACACCTCAAGGCGTGTTTGATGGCGATCCTTCACAAGATCGCCGTACGGATCCAGATGGATGATTGGGGCGACTCGAGCAGGCTCCGAACCCTCTTCGGCAATTTCGGACTGTCCGTGATCGCCCAGTGCGGCAGGGAGGTCGTGGCGTAGCGCGCACCGCGCTTGGTGATCACCGGCCTCACCCGGGCTTACCGAGAAATGCAGCCAGCGCGCGATTGAAGGCCTCGGGACGCTCCATCGGCAGCGCGTGGCGCGAGTCGGGAATCACGACCAGCTCGGCATTGGGCATCTGTGCGGTGTAGGCGCGCTTGAAATCGACCGGGGTGTAATCCTGGTCGGCGGCGAGAATCAGCGTCGGTATGCGGATCTCGCCGAGGCGATCGGCGATGCTCCAGCCGATCAGCGCATTGAGTGTGTCGGTGTAGGGTCGCTCGCGATTGCCGGCGAAGCGCGTCGCGAAGGTTTGCGCCTGGGCCGGATCACCGGGGAACAGCTTCTTGCTGAGGATTTGACCGAAGCGCGGCAGCCCGAGCCACTTCACCAGCTTGCGCCGCTGCCAGATCGCGAACTTCTGCAGCGGCGTGCGCAGAATCATCTCCGGCGCGCTGTTGACGACGACGAGGCTGCGCACGCGCTCGGGCGCGTCGAGGGCGAGCTGGAAGGCGATACCGCCGCCGAGCGAGACGCCGACCACGTGCGCCGGACCGCAGCCGAGGTGATCGAGCAGGCGGTTGATGTCGCGCGAAAAGTCAGTGATGCGATACGGCCCTGGCGGATCGCCGGAACGGCCGTGGCCGCGCAGATCGACGGCGATCACGAAGTAGTCCTTCGCGAACGCCGCTATCTGCGCTTCCCAGTCCCGCGCGCTCGAACCGAGGCCGTGGATGAACAGCAGCGGCGTGCCGTTGCCACTGGTTTCGTAGTACAGCTCGAAGTCGTCGAGGCGTAGGGTGGGCATGAGGGTGCTCTATGGATGACGGTCGAACCAGGCCTTGATGCCGGACGGTCCGATCGTATCGGCGGTGAACTCGTGGCCGCCCGGGTGCTCGATCTTCTGCGTCGTGAAGCCGCCGCTGACGAGCTTGTTGTAGTAGGCCAGCATCGTCGTCAGCGGCACCAGCGGATCGTTCTGGCCGTGCCAGAACTTGGTCGGCGGATGGTTGGCCGGCAGCGTCGGGATCGACGGACAGGAGTACGAGCAGGTCGCGTAGCTCGCGGCGACGATGCCGAGCGCGCGCCAGGTGTTCGCGTTGCCGCTGCCGCTGTTGTAGGTGACGGCCATGCGGCTGCTGTTGAAGCCGCCGCTGGAGGCGCCATAGGCGTAACGCCGGTTCATGTTGTACTGCGAGGCGGGGCCGTAGTTGCCGCTCTTGATCTCGCCGAAGAAGTCCGGGAAGAACTGGGCGTCGCAGCTCGCGCTGTACGGATGCACGACATTGGTGTGCCAGGCCTGCACCCAGCCGCCGGACGCCGGCGGGTCGGCGACGAACACCGCGTACTTCTTGCCGGTGAGATACGGATCGTCGAGCAGTTCGTGGATGATCTGCGGCTCGTAACCCATGCCGAAGGCCTCGTCCTGGTCGCGGTCGAAGGCATGGTCGAAGTCCGTCGGTTGCGTGCCGGCATAGTAGAACGCGACCGGCCAGCCGCCCGGCGGCGGCGTGCCCTCCGGCACCTGCCAGCGCACGGCGCGCGGCACGTAGGCCCAGCCGCACCAGTAGTAGTTGTAACGGTGCTGATGGCTGCAGCTCCAGTTGCCGTCGGCATCGGCGCTGCAGCGCGCCGCTTCGGCACGTCCGCTCCAGCCCGTCGAGATGCTGCACGCCGCGAGCAGCATCAGTGCGGCCAGGCCGCGCGCCCCCGTTCTCCTCGTCATCGTCGTCTCCTGCGGGTCAGTCGGTGGTGGTCGAAGGCGCCGCCCCTTGACCCTCGGGTGCGCGCCAGTGGGCGAACATCTCGCGCAACTTGAGTTTCTGGAACTTGCCGGTGGAGGTGCGCGGAATCTGGTCGATGAACTCGTAGCCGTCCGGCAACCACCAATCGGCGACCTTGCCCTTGAGGTGCGCGCGCAGTTCATCCGCGCTGACCTGCATGCCGGGTTTGACCACGACCACCGCGAGCGGCCGCTCCATCCACTTGTCGTGATGCACGGCGATGACCGCGGCCTCGGCGACCGCCGGATGCGCCATCAGCTCGTTTTCCAGATCCACCGAGCTGATCCGTCCGCCGCCGGACTTGATCAGATCCTTGGCGCGGTCGGTGATCGTGATATAGCCCTCCGGCGTGACCGCGGCGATATCGCCGGTGCGGAACCAGCCGTCGTCACTGAAACGGTCGGCCGCGTCCGGGCGCTCGTGGTAGCTCGCCGTGACCCAGGGGCCGCGCACCTCGATCTCGCCGACGCTTTGGCCATCCCAGGGCGCGATGCCCTGCTCGTTGACGATGCGCAGATCGACCAGCGGCAGCGGAATGCCGGCCTTGGCGCCGTAGCGCAGGCGCTCGGCCTGCGGGCGTGCGTCGAGTTCCGGGCGCAGGCGGTTGAAGCTCGCGAGCGGCGAGGTCTCGGTCAGGCCCCAGGCCGGATGCAGTTGGATGCCATGCTCGGCGAGCCCCTGGATCAGCGCCGGCGGCGGCGCCGAACCGCCGACCATCAGGCGCAGGCCGTCGGCGAGCGGCCAGCGACCCGGATGCTCGCGCAGCAGTTGCAACACGCCCATCCAGATCGTCGGTACGCCGCCGGCGAGCGTCGTGCCGGTCTCCGACATCAGTTCGAGCAGGCTTTGCGCGTCGAGATGCGCTCCGGGGAACACCTGCACGCAACCGACCATCGTCGCCACGTAGGGCAGGCCCCAGGCGTTGGCGTGGAACATCGGCACGACCGGCAGCAGCACGTCGCGCATCGACAGGCCCATCGCGTCCGGCAGTGCCTCGGCCAGGGCATGCAGGACGTTGGAGCGGTGCGAATAGACCACGCCCTTGGGCCGGCCGGTCGTGCCCGAGGTGTAGCACATGCCGGCCGCCGCGTTCTCGTCGAGCGGCAAGTAGTCGAACGCGCCGTCGTGTGCGCCGATGAAGGCGTCGTAGTCCTCGTGGTCGTGATCGATGCCACCATCGAAGCGCACGACGATCACGCGCTCGAAACGCACCTGGTCGCAGAACTTCGCGTACAGCGGCAGCAGGCAGTCATCGACGATCAGGAAACGATCGCCGGCGTGGTTGGCGATGTAGGCGATCTCATCCGGGTGAAGGCGCAAGTTGAGCGTGTGCAGCACGCCGCCGGCGATGGGCACGCCGAAGTAGCTCTCCAGGTGCGTCGCGTGGTTCCACATCAGCGTCGCGACGCGATCGCCGGGTTTCAGGCCGGCGGCGATCAGCGCCTGCGCGAGCTGGCGCGCGCGCCGGTAGAGATCGCCGTAGGTCGTGCGCGCGAGCGAACGATCCGGCCGCCGCGAGACGATCGGCACGTCGTGGAAGATGCGCGCGCGCTCGAGGATGCGGTCGAGCGTCAGCGGTGTGGTCATCATCGTCGAGCGCATGCGGGTGTCCTCAGAACTCGTAGCGCAGCTGCGCGTAGAACTGCCGCGGCGCTTCCTGGATGTTCACGAACAGTCCGGGTACGACGTCGCCCTGGCGGATCGAGGTGCGCGCATCGCTCAGGTTCTCGCCGAAGACGCGCAGCGACCAGCCCTGCAGCGGATTGGAGATGCCGAGGTTGGCGCGATAGCGGAAGAAGCCCGCCTGGGTCTTGCGCGGATCGAGGTCGATGTCGAGGTACTGCAAGGACTGGTACTCGGCGCCGCCGCCGAAGCCCCAGCGCAGGCCGCCGTCGCCGATCGGAAAGCTGAGGTTGGCGAACAGCGTGTAGCTCTGGCGCGGCGCGAACGCAAACGCCTTGCCGGTGGCGTCGCAGCGCTGGTCGTCGTCGCCGTCGGTGTTGTCCATGTCTGCCGGACAGTCGTTGGTCTTGAAGTCGAGATACTCGGTGTCGTTGAACGCGGCGGTGCCGACCAGCGTCAGCCACCCGGTCACCAGCCAGGTGAAGTCGGCCTCGACGCCCTGCGAGCGCGCCTTCGCCGCGTTCTCGACCTTGGTTACGCCCAGGCCGACGGTGAGCGCGTCGGGGATGCGCGTCAGCACCTGGAAGTCGTCGATGTCGAGGCGATACAGCGAGACGTTGAGCTTGGCGCGGCCATCGAGCAGCGAGCCCTTGAAGTCGAAGCCCCATTCGGTGGCGACCTCGGGCTGGAACACCAGTTCGTCGTCGCGATCGCGGAAGGCGAAGGCGTTGAAACCGCCGCCCTTGTACGCGCGCGCCCAGTGCAGGAACAGGCTCACGTCGTCGTTTGGCTGCCAGTTCAGCGACAGCTTGGGTTGAACCTGCTCCTCGGACTGCGAGCGCTCGGCCGTGAACTGCGAGATGCCGGCGAGCGGCAGTAGCACGCTTGGGGCCGGCGAGGTGTAGACGGAGTTCCAGCGTGCGGACTTGTCCTCGACGCTGTAGCGCAGGCCGAGCTGGGCAGTCCAGCGCGGGGCGAATGACCATTCGAATTGGCCGAACAGGGCGCTGGCGTCGGCCTGCTGCTCGAAGCCCTGCCTCACTTCCTCGAAGAGAGCGTCGCCGCCGGGCGGGCTCGCCGGGATCGCGGCGAACAGCAATGCGAACAGCTGCGGCGGCAAGGCGGCGAGCAGTGTTTCGGCGGGCGCGTCCTGGGTGCCGGCGAGCGTCAGTTCGAGAAACGGCAGCGTGCCGATGCGAAACTCGAAGCCGCCGCCCTGGATTTCGCGATGCTGGTGGTAGAGGCCGACGAGCAGGTTGCTCGATCCGAGGTCCGTTCCAAACAGCGTCGGCAGGCCGAACAGGCCGTCGAACTCGGGTGATTCGGCGCGCAGCTCGAAGCTCGTCGTCGGCGAGCGATCGCGGTCCTCGCCGTAGATCGCCGGTGCCGGTGTGAAATCGGTGTCGACCTGAAGTTCGTTCTTCAGCACCGAGTGACCGGCGAGTGCGACGACATTCCAGTCGCCGAAGCTCATGCTCGCCTCGGCATTGATCGTCTCGATCTTGGCGATGCGGCCGTCCGGCTGATCGATCGAGGCCTTGTAGTTGTTCTTCTCGAAGTCGACGTCGGGATCGTAGCGGCGCAGCACGGCCTGGATGCGCTCGCTAGCGTTGAACATCTCGGCGCCGGCGCCGCCGGATTCGAGTTCGACGGTCTCGACGCTCAGACGCAGCGATGCGCCGAAGAGATCGACGAAGTCGAGCTTGGCGCGCACGCCGCGCCGCCCCTGTGAGCGCAGGTCCGACGGCAGCCCCGGCACCAGCGGTGCGGTCGTGTTGCGGATGAAGCCGTCGCGCTCGTCGTAGAGGCCGGCGATGCGGAAGTTCAGCACGTCGGCGATCAGCCGGCCGCCGACGGCGGCCTCGATGCGCAGGCGGTTCAGTTCACCGCGCTGCACGTCGGCGTAGCCGGTGAAGTCGTCGGTCGGGTTCTGCGTGACGACGTGGATCAGGCCCGCGGTCGTGTTCTTGCCGAAGGTCGTGCCCTGCGGGCCGCGCAGCGCCTCGACGCGCTGCACGTCGAACAGGGCGGCGTTGAAGTACTCGACGCGGGTATACGGAATGCCGTCGAGGGCGATGCCGGCCGGCGGCTCGAAGGCCTTGTTGTTGTTGTTGAAGCTGAAGCCGCGCACGCGCGGCGAGGCGAAGAAGCCGGCCTCCTCCACCTTGACGTTGGGCACGAACAGCATCGCCTCGCGCACGTCGGTGATGCCCCAGCTGGCGATGAACTTTTGATCAACGACCGACAGCGAGATCGGCACGTCCTCGACGAACTGCGCCTTCTTCTGCGCGGTGACGACGATCTCTTCGAGGCGCGGGCCGCTCGGCGCCGGCCGCGGCGTGGGCGTCGGCTCGGGTGCCGCCGAGACGGGCTCGACCGCGACGATTGGCAGCGTCTCGGCGGCATCCTCCGCCTCGGCCGGCGTCGGCTGGGCGGCATCAGATTCGGGCGCGAGCAAGATGTCGAGCGCATCCGGATCCTGCGCCTGCGCCGTCAGCGCAAAGCCTGCGAGCATCAGGCTGGCTCGCCAGCGACGCAGGCCGCGCCCTCGTCTGTCACCGCATCCGCACGTCATCGCGGTCTCCTCTGTCGCCGTGCGCGGGGCGCCGTCGTTGCGGCGCCGTCCTGCGCGGATGTGCTACGACGCCTTTGCGCCGACGATGCGCCAGGCGAACTCGACATAGGCCTCGGCGACGGTGTCGACGCTCATGCCCGACTCGGGCGTGTACCAGTGGGCCACGCGCAGACCCATCGCACCGATCGCGGCCACCGCGAGCCACGGCTGCGCAACCGAGAACTCGCCCATACGCAAGCCGCGCTCGACGATCTCCAGCATCAGTTGCTCGCTCTGCCGGCGCAGCTGCAGCGCCGGGGCGGCGAGATCGGCCGGCAGCGCGTGTAACTCGGCGTTGGCGACGACCGCGAGCATCGGGTAGTCGGCGTGCATCGACACATGCGCGCGCACCATCGCCGCGAGCTGCAGCCGTGGCGAGGGCTGCACTTCGAGCAGCGCCTCGCGCATGCGCTGGTGATGCGCCTCGTGGCCGATGCGCACCAGCTCCGCGAGCACGTGCGCCTTCGACGGGAAATGCGCATACAGCGTCGCCGGCTGCACGTCGGCGGCCGTGGCGATGTCGCGCACCGAGGTGCCGCCGTAGCCGCGTTCGGCGAACAGTCGGAGCGCGGCGTCGAGCACGACGCGATAGGCGCCGCGGCGTGCCGGGGCATCGGGCAGGCGCGCCTTTTCGACGGCGACGCGGCGGTGCTGAGCAGGCTCGGGCATAGGAAACGAACGATCGTTTCAAGTACTGAGAAGAATAAAGTGAAAAACTAGTAAATGTCAACGAACGATCGTGCTAAGTTGCCGACCAAGCCGCTGCCGCCAAGCGGCACTTTCCTATACTCGCGGCCCATTCCTCGACGAGGCCGACCCGATGCGCGACTGCATCCTTCACAACCCGCGCTGCTCGAAGAGCCGCGAAACCGTCAAGCTGCTGCAGGAACGCGGCATCGAGCTGCCGGTGATCGAATACCTGCAGACGCCGCCGACCAAGGCCGAGCTGGCCGAGATCTGCAAGCTGCTGGACGTGAAGCCCCTGCAGCTCGTACGCACCAAGGAGGCGCTGTTCGCGGAGTTGGGCCTGAGCAAGGACAACGGCTTCAGCGATGCGCAATGGCTCGCGGTGCTCGCCGAGCACCCGAAGCTGCTGGAGCGGCCGATCGTGATCTACAAGGGGCGGGCGGCGCTCGGGCGGCCGCCGGAGAAAGTCCTCGATCTACTGTGATCGCCGCGCCAGCGCGCGCAGCAGCGGCCGGGTGCCGTAGTACAGGGCCGCGATCAGCGGCGGTGCGACCAGCGCCCAGACGACGATGCCGTAGACGCCGACCATGCCGTAATCGACCATGAACTGCATCGGCGAGGCCTGGAAGCGCTGCGTCAGCTGATTGACCGAGAAGATCGGCACGTGTGGCTGGCCGAACAGACTTTCGCCGGCGCGGTAGAACGGCAGCAGCAGCGCGATCTGCAGCGGGTACATGAAGTAATTGACGAGCTGGATCACCGGCTGGTTGAGCTTGAGCCAGATGCCGACCAAAGCACACAGGATCGTCGTCGAACCCAGGATCGGGAAGATGCCGAGCACGGCGCCGAGCGCGAGCGTCAGCGCGATCTTCTCGGGGGTGATGCCCTGCTTGAGCTGGCCAACGATCGGTGCGACGACGCGGCGTTGCCAGAAGCCGCCGAACTGCGCCTGCTCCGCTGTGCTGCTCACGCGAGTCTTCAGCTTCGACGCAGCAGCAGATCCTCGATGCTCGCGTTCTTCGGCAGCTTCGCGATGTTGATCAGCATGTACGCGCCCATCGCGATGTTGCCGAGCCCCAGCACGAGCACCAGCCAGACCAGGCGCATCGCCCAGGTCTTTTCCTTGTACGCGATCCACAGCCAGAACCAGAGGAAGCCGAAGTAGGCGTCGAACAGCGTCGCGACCAGCCACGGCGTATAGCCGGCGGACGGGTTGGCGATCAGGTCCTGGATCGCCGGGACGATGCTGACGTGGCTGGTGGCCCAAGTCGAAACCCCGACCAGGCCGAGGATGGCGATGACGGCGAAAACACCCGCGACACGGATCATGCCGGCTTTCTCAAGGTGATCTGCATCAGGTCGATACTGCCGGTGCGAAAACCGCATTCGCAATAGCTGAGGTAGTAGCGCCACATGCGCAGGAAGCGCATGCCGAACTGTTGCACGATCCGCTCGCGCGCGCCGAGCACGTTGCGATGCCAGTGTGCGAGCGTGTCGGCGTAGTCCTTCGCGTAGAACTTCGCGTCCTCGGGGATCAGGCCGGCCTTGAGCGCGAGATCCTGGAACAGTCCCGGCGGGCACAGCATGCCACCGGGGAAGATGTACTTCTGGATGAAGTCGCGCTTGCGCCGGTACTCGTCGAAGATCCTCGGGTGGATGGTGATGCCCTGGATCGCGGCGCGACCGCCGGGCTTGAGCGCCTTTGCGATCGTCGCGAAATACGCCGGCCAGTAGGCCTCGCCGACCGCCTCGTACATCTCGATCGAGACCACGCGGTCGTAGGTCTCCGTGACATCGCGGTAGTCGCGCAGCTCGAAGCGCACGCGATCGGCGAGGTTCGCGGCCTCGGCGCGGCGCCGCGCCTCGGCGAGCTGCTCCTTCGACAGGGTGATGCTGGTGACGCGGCAACCGAAGTGTTTGGCCGCGTGGATCGCGAAGCCGCCCCAGCCGGAGCCGATCTCCAGCAGATGATGTTCGGGGCGCAGATCGAGGCGCTCGGCCATCAGCCGAAACTTGTTGAGCTGCGCATCCATCAGCGTCTCGTTCGGCCGGATGAACATGCCGCTCGAGTACGCCATCGTGTCGTCGAGCCACATCTTGTAGAACTCGTTGCCGAGGTCGTAGTGGTACTCGATGTTCTCGCGCGCGCCGGCTTTGGTATTCGCGCGCAGTTTGTGGCGCAGCCAGCCATAGAAGCGGCCGAGCGGGTTCTTCTCGTAGGGGCCTTTGTAGTACGGCTCGTTGAGATACAGCACGGCGAGCAGTTGCGACAGGTCGGGCGAATCCCAGCAGCCGTCGAGATAGGCCTCGCCGAAGCCGACCTCGCCGCCGCGCAGCACGTGACCGACCAGCGCGCCGGAGTGGATTTGCAGCACGCCGTGCGGTCCCGGCTCGCTGCCGCGAAAGCGGCGCAGCTCGCCGTTGGGCAGGCTCACGTCGAGCGTGCCGATGCGCAGGCCGCGCAGCATGTACAGCAACAGGCGTAGCGGCCAGGACAGGCGTCCGCCGGCGGGCTTGAGTGCCGCCGGCAGGTCCGGGGAGAAGCCGTCGCGCTGCAGGATGCGGTCCAGATCGGTACGGCTTCCGAGGTCGCGCTCGTTCATGTCTTTGCCTTCCAGTGATCAGCTCACGTTCGGGCGCAGCGGGTCGGGTTTGCGGAAGAACCGCGCACCGCGCAGCCACAGCTTGAGCGCCTCCCAGTGAATGCCGGCGACGACCTTGATCGTCATCCACGGCATGCGCAGCACCTGCGACAGAATCGCCGTGTCGCTCACCGCGAGCCGCTCGCCCGCCAGCGTCGCGTCGAGAATCGCCTCGCCCCCTTGCGTTTCGCGGATCGCCACGCGGATGCGCGCACCTGGCGCGCCCAGCGTGAAGCGATACTGCCCGACGCGGTCGAGGAAGGGCGAGACATGGAACACCTTTTCCTTCTCGATCGGCACCTCATACGGCAGCGGGGCGCCGCCGGATGCGAGCACATAGCTGTGCTTCTCGCCGAAGGTGTTGTTGACCTCGGCGATGACCGCGCGCAACGTGCCGTCGCGGTGCTCGCAGTACCACAGGCTGATCGGGTTGAAGGCGAAGCCGAGCACGCGCGGGAATGTGAGCAGACGGATGCGGCCGCCGTCGAGCTCGACGCCGCGCTCGCGAAGTACTCCCTCGGCCCATGCGCGCAGGCCGCGGCCGTCGCCGTAGTCGCGCGTGCGCAGCGACAGCAGGTTGAAGCGATCCAGCGAGAACAGGCGCAGTCGCGCGGACAGTGCATCGAGCCGGTCGATGTCGACGAACAGATAGAACACGCGGTAGACGAAGCGGTAGAACGGCGGCACAAGGCGCCGGTGCATCACCCGCGTCGCGTAGAGGCAATCGTCCTCGTTCCGGATCATCGCCCTGCGGTCCCCGTCACACGCCGCTCGCCCAGGCCGGCAGGCAGTCGCGGTCGATGCCGGCGACGCAGCGCAGACCCGAGACCAGGCCGTCCTCGTGAAAACCGTACCCGGTCCAGGCTCCGGCCCACCACAGGCCGCCCTTGCCCTGGATGCCGGCGAGCTGGCGGTGCGTGCGCACGCTGTCGGGGCCGTAATGCGGGTGGTGATAGACGGTGTCGTAGACGATCCGCTCGGGCGCGATCTCGCGCGTCGGGTTGAGCGTGACGACGTAGTTCACCGGACCGGCGATGCCTTGCAGCAGATTCATCCAGTAGCTGCCGGAAATCGGGCGGTCGTGGACCTCGCGGTCGAAGTCGACATCGGTGTAGCGCTGCACGCCCTCGCCGAAGGCCGCATCGTTGATGTAGTTCCACGAGGCCCAGGCGCGGCGTCGGCGCGGCAGGTAGCTGTCGTCAGTATGCAACACCACGCGACTCGCGTTGTAGGGAATGCCAGCGAGCACCTCGCGCTCGTCGTTGCCGGCGCCGTCGCCGATCAGGCGCAGCGCCTGGTCGCTGTGGACCGCGCAGACCGCACGATCGAAGCGCTCGCTGCCGGACGTTGTTGATATCTCCACGCCACCGACGACGCGCCGCAGACCGGTCACCGCGGCGTTCAGGCGCAGCTCGCCGGTATAACGTTCGAGCAGCGCCTTCACATACGTGTGACTGCCGCCGATCAGCGTCTGCCAGGTCGGCTGCTGGGTCGCGGTGAACAGCGAGTGCGCGTCGAAGAAGCGCATGAAGTCCGCGGCCGGATACGCCATCGCCTTACGCGGCGAGCAGCTCCAGATCAGCCCGGCCATCGGCAGCAGATAGCGCGCCTGCAGCTCGGCCGAGAAGCCGGCGTCGCGCAGAAAGTCGCCGAGCGAGCCGCCGGGCAGCGCATCGGCCCTGAGCAGACGGTTGCAGACGCGGTTGAGGCGAAGGATCTCGGTCAACAGGCGTAGATGGCCGAGGCGCAGCAGGTTGGCCGGCTGCGCGAACACGGTCAGCAGATTATCGCTGCCCTTCCATTCATACGCACCGCGGTTGAGCGAGACGCCAAAGGACATGCTCGTCGGCCGCGTGCGCACGCCCAGCTCGCCGAACAGCGCGGTGAGGTTCGGATAGTTGACGCCGTTGTAGACGATCCAGCCGGTGTCCACCGGCTGCACCCCGTCCGCCGTCGGCACCTCGATGGTGTGCGTATGCCCGCCGACGCGGCCGTCCTGCTCGAACAGCACGACCTCGTGGCGGCGCGCGAGAAAGAAAGCGGCGGACAGGCCGGCGATGCCGGAACCGATGACGGCGATCTTCATGGAGGTGGAGTGAGCAAAGGGCGCAAAACGCGCCGCTTTTATACGCGAAACCGGTGCGACAGGATGCGCCGCGGCGTCACGACACTGCGGCTGGTGGCGCACTCAGGGCGCAGGCAATGCGGCTTCGATGGTCGGCCACGCCGCATCCAGCATCCGCGGCTGGGCGTCGGCACTGGGATGGATGCCGTCGTCGAGAAAGGCATCGGGGTCGAGTGCGATGTCGGCGAGAAAGAACGGCACCAGCGGCACATCCAGCGCCCGAGCCACCTTGGTGAAGGCGGCCTGGAAACCCTGGGTGTAGGTCGGGCCGTAATTGCTCGGGATGCGCATCTCGAACAGCACCGGCGTCGCGCCGGCGTCGCGGCACAGCACGGCTGCGCGGCGGAGATTGTCTTCGAGCTCGGTCAACGGCAGGCCGCGCAAACCGTCGTTGCCGCCGAGTTCGATCAGAACCATCTGCGGCCGATGGCGGTCCAGTAACGCGGGCAGTCGCGCCAGCCCGCCGGCGGTGGTCTCGCCGCTGACGCTGGCGTTGACGACGCCGTGCGGATAGCCTCGCTGCCGCAGCCGTTCCTGCAGCAGCGCGACCCAGCCGCGCTCGGCCGGAATGCCGTAGGCGGCGCTGAGGCTGTCCCCGAGCACCAGTATCGTCGGCGAGCGGCCGGCAACATGCTCACCGGCCGCAGCCTCGGCGCGCGCGCAACACGCGGCGAAAGCCAGTGCGGCGGTAACAACGAGACGGAGCAACATCGTGGCAAGAACCGTGGTCGCCGCGCGCGGCGTGGGCAAAGAGGTTAGCAGCGGCGGCGCGCCGCTGACGATTCTGAGCGACGTGTCGATGAGCGTCGCCGCCGGCGAGTCGCTGGCGATCGTCGGCCGTTCCGGCTCCGGCAAGACCACGCTGCTGTCGCTGCTCGCGGGTCTCGACCTACCCAGCGCCGGCGAGATCGAGCTCGACGGCACGCGCATCGACGGCCTCGACGAGGACGCGCGTGCCGGCCTGCGCGCCGGCCGCGTCGGCTTCGTGTTCCAGTCGTTCCAGTTGCTCGCCGGCTTCACCGCGCTGGAGAACGTGATGCTGCCGGCGGAGCTCGCCGGGCTTGCCGATGCGCAGGATCGCGCGCGCGCGGCGCTGGAGCGGGTGGGCCTGGGCAAGCGCCTGGATCACTATCCCCACCAGCTCTCCGGCGGCGAGCAGCAGCGCGTCGCGCTGGCGCGCGCATTCTCGGGCGAGCCGGCGATCCTGTTCGCCGACGAGCCGACCGGCAATCTCGACACCACCACCGGCGCCGAGATCATCGACCTGCTGTTCGAGATGAACGCGGCGCGCGGCACGACGCTGATTCTGGTCACGCACGATACCCAGCTCGCCGCGCGCTGCGGCCGCCGAATCACGCTGCGCGAAGGGCGGCTCGATGGCTAGTGCGATGGCTTATGCGGCACGCCGCCTGCGCCGCGGCTGGCGCTCGGGTGAGCTCGTGGTGCTCGTTCTGGCGCTCGCCGTCGCGGTATCGGCGGTGTCGGCGGTGAATCTGTTCACCGAGCGCGTGCGCGCCGCGCTCGAAGCGCAGACCGGCGAGGCGCTCGGCGGCGATCTGCTGTTCCGCTCGCGCAAACCCTTGCCGGACACGATCCGCGCGCCCAGTGCGCAGGTGCGCAGCGTCGATACGACCTCGTTCGCGACGGTGGTGTTCGCCGGCGAGGCCTCGGTGCTGGCGTCGATCAAGGCGGTGGGCGAGGGCTATCCGCTGCGCGGTGCGCTGCGCGTCGCCGACGAGCCGTTTGGCCCCGCGCGTGCCGCCGACGGCATTCCGCCGCCGGGCGAGGCCTGGGCCGATGCGCGCCTGTGGCAGGAGCTGCGGCTGCAGCCGGGCACGCCGGTGCAGACCGGCGCGATCGCGCTGCGCGTCACCCGCGTGCTCGAAAACGAGCCGGATCGCGGCAATGGCTTCGCCGATCTGGCGCCGCGGTTGATGATCAACGCTGCCGATCTTGCCGCGACCCAGCTCGTCGGCCCCGGTTCGCGGGTCGATTACGTGCGCCTATTCGCCGGCCCGCCGCAGGCGCTGGCGCCGCTGCTGGACGCCGAGCCGCCGCCCAATGTGCGCCGCGTGCGCCCGCAGCAGGCGCGGCGCGAGATCGGCAACGCGCTCGACCGCGCCGGCCAGTTCCTCGATGTCGCGATTCTTGCGGCGACCCTGCTCGCCTGCGCCGCGGTCGCGCTGTCGGCGCGCCAGTACGGCGAGAAGCTGCGCGACGAAATCGCGCTGCTCAAGACCCTGGGTGCGCGTCAGGCGTTTCTCGGCCGTGCGCTCGTGGCGCAGTTGCTGCTGCTCGGCGCGATCGGCGCGCTGCTCGGCGCCGGCATCGGCTACGGCGTGCAAGCCGTCATCGCCGCGCTGCTGTCCGATCTGCTGCAGCTCAGCCTGCCGCCGGCGCCGCTGTGGCCGCTGCTCGCCGCCGCCGCGCTCGGCCTGCTGATGCTGCTCGGCTTTGCCGCACCACCCTTGCTCGCGGCGCGGCGCACGCCGCCTGTGCGCGTGTTCCAGCGCGCGGAAACTGGCTCGACCGGCGCGCGTGCGACCTGGCTCGCCGCACTGGCGACCGCCGCGGCGCTGCTCTGGCTCGCCACCGGCGAGCCGAAGATGGCGCTGGCCGTGCTCGGCGGTTCGGCGGCGGCGTTGCTCGCGCTCGCCGGGCTGGCCTGGCTCTTGGTGCTGGCGCTGTCACCGCTCAAGCGTGCGGTCGGCATGTCGTGGCGCTTCGGTCTCGGCAATGTCGCGCGCCGGCGCCGTGCGACCATCGCCCAGGTTGCGGCGCTGGGCCTTGCGCTGATGGCGCTGCTGCTGGTCTCGGTGGTGCGCGAGGACTTGCTCGTGAGCTGGCAATCCAGACTGCCCGAGGACACGCCCAACCAGTTCCTGATCAACATCCAGACCGAGCAGGTCGAGCCGCTGCGGCAGTTCTTCGCCGAGCGTGGACGCGGCGAGCTCGAGCTGTGGCCGATGGCGCGCGGGCGTCTCGTCGCGCTCAACGGCGAGCCGGTCACCGCCGATTCGTTCGACGATCCGGAAACCCAGCGCTGGATCAACCGCGACTTCAACCTGTCCTGGGGCACGACGCTCAACGAGGACAACCGCGTGATCGAGGGCGAGTGGTGGGGCGAATCCGGCGCCGGCCAGCCGTGGCTGTCGGCCGAGGACTATGCGATCGAGCGATTGGGCCTGAAGCTCGGCGATACGATGACGCTGGACTTCGCCGGCGAGCAGGTGACGCTCACGGTCACCAACTTCCGCACCGTCGGCTGGGACAGCTTCAAGCCGAACTTCTTCCTGCTGACGACCCCCGGCGCGTTGTCGGACGCGGTGCCCAAGCAGTGGTTGTCGAGCTTCCGGCTGGAGCGCTCGGAGCGCGCGCTGCTGCGCGAGCTGGTCGCGCAGTTTCCGAACATCACCGTGCTCGACATCGAGGCGATGCTGCAGCAGGTGCGCGGCATCGCCGAGCGAATCGCCACCGCGGTGGAGTTCATCTTCCTGTTCACGCTCGCGGCGGGTCTGTGCGTGCTGCTCGCGGCGATCGAGGGCACGCGCGCCGAGCGCGTGCGCGAGACCGCGCTGCTGCGCGCACTCGGCGCGCGCTCCGGGCTGATCCTGCGCGGGCTGATCGCCGAATACGCGGTGCTCGGCGGGCTTGCCGGCCTGGTCGCGGCGATCGCCGCGCAAACCGTGGCCTGGGTGCTGGCCGAGCAGGTGTTCCGGATCCCCTACGGCCCGCGGCCGCTGCTGTGGCTGATCGGCGCGCTGGCCGGCGCCGTCGTCGTCGCCGTGCTTGGCTGGATCTCGCTGCGGCCGACGCTGAACACGCCGCCGAAAACCGTGCTGCAGCAGGTCTAAACGACTTTGCATGTCCCGATCCCCGGGACGGCCGGGATGAGCGGAACGCCCATACCGCCGAGCCGAGCGGTGCAGGGTTCGCGTTTGCCCGATCCGGGCATGGGCAAAAGTCCCGGCTTGGTGTTTGCGTGCAAAGGCCGTTACGATCGGGGCGGATGGAGGGTCCGGGGGGACCATGTTCAGAACACCAGCCATTGCCGCGCTGCTGGCCGTGGCGGCGAGTGTGTCGGCGGCGCGTGCCGAAGTCCCTGCGTTCGCGGACGAGCTCGGTGCCTTCGTCGACGAAGTGCGTCACGGCGCGCTGCTCACGCCGCAGCGTTACCGCCGCGAGCTGGCGCCGATTCGCAGTCGCGATCAGCGTCGCGCGGTCTTGCCCACGCTCGATGTCGTCGCCGGCCGTCTCGACGAACGCACCTGCCTGTACCAGTTCCGCCTCGCGCTGGAGTGGTCGGGCAAGCCGCTGGACCAGGGCGATGCCACCGTCGGCGGCCGTTCGCTGATCCAGCAGGCGCCGTGCGCGACCCTGTCGAACGAGGTCGTCGCGCTCGCGGTGTACGAGATCGCGGCGCTCGAGCGCCGTCTGCAGCAGGGCGGCCGCTTCGCACTCAACCGTGAGCGCGACGCCATCATCGCCGCAGCCCGCCGCCTGCCGGCGCAGGACGTCGGCGCGCAGCACGGCCTGACCGGCGTGACCATCGACGGCCGTGTCAATCTGCGCATGGCGCCCTCGCTCGATGCGCCCGTGCTGGCCAAACTGGCACCGGCCTCGGTGGTGCAGCTCGCCCCGACCGCGAGCCCCGAGTGGTTTGCGATGCGCGACCAGCCGGGCTATCTGCACGCCAGTGCGTTACGCTCGATCCAAGCCAGCCACCCTACGGAGGCACCGCCGCCGGTGGGCATCGCCGCCACGGCCTTCCTCGAGGCACAGGTCGGGGCCGCGCATGTCTCGGTGCGCGACTCGCCATCCCTGAGGGGGCGCGTGCTCAAGCGGCTCAAGCCGGGCACGCCGGTGCAGCTCATCGAAACCCCCGAGGCGGGCTGGTTCGAATTGGTCGACGGCGAGGGCTTCATCCACGAAGCCGGTCTGCTGCGCGTGGTCAAGTCCGCAGCCGTCGACGGTGGGGCGATGCGCCCGCGCTCGGTGTACTGAACGAGCCGGCGGCGCGGACGCGCTAAGCTCGATGTCCGCACCCATTGCGATGCGGCGCGCTGGCCGCATCGCCCGCACCGACCCTGCCCTCGTGAGTAGCCACAAGAACGGACTGGATTTTCCCTTCGACACGGCCCCGGCCCCGGGCGCGGTGCAGCCGATCGCGGACGGCGTGCTGTGGCTGCGCATGCCGCTGCCGTTCGCACTCGATCACATCAACGTCTGGGCGCTGCGCGACGGCGACGGCTGGACGCTGGTCGACACCGGCATGCAGAGCCGCGCCACGGCCAAGGCCTGGGACGAGGCGTTCGCCGGCGCCCTCGCAGGGCTGCCGGTGACGCGTGTGATCTGCACGCACATGCACCCCGACCACATCGGCATGGCGGGCTGGCTGACGCGACGCTTTGCCTGCAAGCTGTGGATCACGCGCCTGGAGTACGTCATCTGCCGCATGCTGGTCGCCGACACCGGCCGTGAGGCACCGGCCGACGCGCTCGAGTTTTACCGTGCCGCCGGCTGGAATGCACGCGCGCTGGAGCACTACAAGGCGCGCTTCGGCGATTTCGGCCGCGGGGTCTATGCCTTGCCCGACAGCTACCGGCGCGTGCAGGCCGGCGAGTCGATCGACATCGGTGGACGCACATGGCAGGCGGTGATCGGTCACGGCCATTCGCCCGAGCATCTGTGCCTGTATAGCCGCGATCTCAAGCTGCTGATCTCGGGCGACCAGGTTTTGCCGGGCATCAGCTCGAACGTCTCGGTGTTCCCGACCGAACCGGAGGCCGATCCGCTCGGCGACTGGCTCTCGTCGCTCGCGGCGATCCGGCAGGCACTGCCGGACGACGTGCTGGTGCTGCCGGCGCACAACCTGCCGTTTCGCGGCCTACACGCGCGGCTGGACGACTTGATCGCCGGGCATCGGCGCGCGCTGGAGCGATTGAGCGCGCTGCTCGTCGAACCGCTGCGCGTGGTCGATGTCTTCGAGGCGCTGTACAAGCGGCCAATCGACGGTGACGAGCTGCTCGGACTGGCGACCGGCGAGGCGCTTGCGCATCTGAACTATCTGCGCTTGCGCGGCCGCGTGGAGCGCAGGCGCGGCGCCGACGGCGTCGACCGCTATCGCGCGATCGCGGCGCCGGGCTGCCCGGCGAACGCGTAGTCCGGCGAGGCCGAACCCGGTGCGCATCGAGCCACGGTGGCTCGATCGGCGAACGCTCGGTGAGTCCCGCCGTCAGGACTCGGCCGGCGCTTGTGGGTTCGCGGCGCTCAGCGCCTCGAGGCGCGCGCGTGCCTCTTTCTTGCCCAGACCGCGCAGCTCGGCGATCGCCGCGAGCTGGCGTGCGCGCGGCTTGGCCTTCTGGTGCTCCCAGTTGTAGACCGACTGGCCGCTGACACCGACCAGCGCGCCCATTTCGTCGGCGGTCAGGCCCAGGCGCTCGCGCAGCGAACGAAAACCCTTGGCGACGAAGCGGTGGCGCGGACCCTGCTCGGCCGGTGCCGCGGCCGGCGCCGCCTGGGACTCGCGTCGCTGCAGCCGCGAGATTTGTTGTTCCAGTGCGGTGATCTGCCGCTTGAGCGCGGTGATCTCGCGGCGCTGCGCCGTCACCGTGGCGCGCAGCGGCGCAAAGTGCTGGCGCGCCACTTTGTTGGACAGGCGTGTGATTTCGCTTTTGAGCAAGCCCGCAATATCGGCCATGGGGAACTTAGGCTGGAGAAAGGCCGGCCTAGTATGCCCCAAGCGGCCAAATGCTTTCCATGGCGCAGATTTTTCGGTGTGGAGAACGTCGATTGGACACAGGATCGCGTGTCGATGGCAGCGTCCGCTTCTGTAGGTGCCTCAGTGTGGCAGGCGCAGGCCGATTTCGACCGGACGGTCGCCGTCGACGGAACGCACCACGAGCTGCAACTCGCCGAGGCGCAGGCAATCGCCGACCACCGGATGCGGTAGATGCTTGCGCAGCAGCTCGGCGAGCGTCTGTTCGCCGGCACCGTCGGGCAGGCTCAATCCATAGGCCTGCGCAAGCTCGCCGAGGTTCACCTCGGCACTGACGACGAACTCGCCGAAAAAGCGGCGTGCATCGGCGCCGGCGGGCTCCTGAGCGGACTCGAACAGGCGATCCAGTGCTTGCAGTTGCGACTGCGGCGTCAGTAGCGAAACGTAGTCGCCGGCCGCGAGCTCGCCCCATTCGCGATAGCCGAGCACGCGTCCGCCGCGCGCGATACAGATGATGCGCGACAGCTCCGGCAGCACCAGATCCTTGGGGCGCATGCCGATCAGCCGGCTGTTGCGGGCGAGCCGGTAGCTGACCACCTCGAAACCGCGCTGACCCGGCAGATCGATGTCGACACGATGGATGCGTGCCGAGGTCGCCGGTACCTGCAGGCCGAGCAGCTTGGCTGCCGATGCGACCGTCGAGCCCTGGACCACCAGCGACACCAACACGATGAAGAAGGCGACGTTGAAAAAGAGCTGGGCGTTCTCCAGACCGGCTAGCCACGGATAGGTGGCAAGCACGATCGGCACCGAACCGCGCAGTCCGACCCAGGCGATGTAGATCTGCTCGCGTACCGGAAAGCGAAACGGCAGCAGGCACAGCCATACCGCCAGCGGCCGCGCCAGCAGAATCAGCGCCGCCGAAATCACGAGGCCGGGCACGATCAGCGGGACGAGCTGATGCGGTGTCACCAGCAGGCCGAGAATCACGAACATGCCGATCTGGCTCATCCACGCGATGCCGTCGTGGAAGCGGCGGATGCCGGCAGCCGAACGGATCGGGCGATTGCCGAGCATCAGGCCGGCGAGATAGACCGCGAGAAAGCCGCTGCCGCCGGCCAGCGCGGTGAGTCCGAAGATCAAAAGACCGCCGAACAGCGCGAGCAGCGGATACAGCGAATCGCCCAGCGTCAGGCGATTGATCGACGCGACCAGCAGCCAGCCGCCGGCCAGCCCGAAGGCGGCGCCGACCGCGCCCTGCTGCAGCAGCATGCCGAGCGCGTCGACCGCGCCGAAGGTTTCCGGTGCCTGCAGGTACAGGATCAGCGCCAGTGTCAGGAACACCGCCATCGGATCGTTGGTGCCGGATTCGATTTCCAGCGTCGAGGCGACACGCTGATTGAGCGACACGGCGTTGGTGTGCAGCAGCGAGAACACCGCGGCCGCGTCGGTCGAGCCGACGATGGCGCCTATCAAAAGACCCTCGGCGAGGCTCAGTTCAAGGATCCACGCCGACAACAGGCCGACGATCGCGGTGGTCACCAGTACGCCGATCGAGGCCAGCGCCACCGCCGGCCGCAGGCCGACGCGAAAGCTGGTCAGGCTGGTGCGCATGCCGCCGTCGAACAGCACCACCGCCAGCGCCGCAGTGGCGGCCAGGTTGGCCAGCGGATAGTTGTCGAAGCGGATGCCGCCGGGGCCGTCCTCACCGGCGAGCATGCCCACGACCAGGAATACCAACAGCAGCGGCACGCCCAGACGTGGCGTGATCACCGTGGCCAGGATGCTGACCATGAACAGCAGGCCCGCCAGGAAGATGAGCTGATTGGTCAGTTCCATTCGCAGGATTGTAGCGACGGCCCCGAGCGGCTAGGCGGCGCTCTAGGCCTGCCGCTATACTTGCGCCCCTTTGCCCGTCGGCACGTCCTGATTGAGGAGCGTACCCGTGGATCACAAGGACCACGACAAGGTTTTCTTCGCGAACTTCGGCGCCGTCATGGCGGTGCTGTTCGGCATCTTCTTCGTCTGCATCATCGCGGCGTCTTGGATCAGCGGTGACGAGCAGATGAGCCCGGCTGCGATCGCACTGGTCGAGGAACGCATCCGGCCGGTCGGTAAGGTGATCACCGACCCCGCCGCGCTGGTCAAGGTCAGTGCCAGCGCCGCTTCGCGCGCGCCGTACACCGGCGAGCAGCTCAATGCCCAGCTCTGCGCCGGCTGTCACGCTGCCGGCGTGCTCGGCGCGCCCAAGGATGGCGATCGCGCCGCGTGGTCGCAGCGCCTCGGCGCCGCCGGCGGCATCGACGGCCTGGTGGCCTCGGTCGTCAACGGCAAGGGCGCGATGCCGCCGAAGGCCGGCGACGCGAGCCTGAGCGAGGATGAGATCCGCGCCGCGGTCGAGCATCTGCTCAAGGATGCCGGGCTGTAGGCCGGCGCGTCGTCCCGAATCACGAGAAGGCCGGCGTTGCCGGCCTTTTTCGTGGGCGTCGGCGACATTGCACCGTTTTGGTGCGACGCCCTGCGTGCGGCCCGGTTGTCATGCCGTCAGCGGGGCCTGTCCGAGCGCATCGACATCAGCTTGTCCGCAAACCGACACGCGCGTGTCGCGCAGTCTGCGCAGACTGCGCGCCGTCGCGCGGGTGGTGAACCTTCGGCACTTGGCATAATGCTTGCAGAAACCCGGCGGGGCCGCGGGAGAGCGCTAGACATCCGCGGAGTCATCCAAACTTCAAAGAGGCTTTCCTATGACATTCAAGCGTTCGGTTGTGAGCGCCGCGGTTCTGGGTGCGAGCGTGTTCTCCGGTGGCGCCGTCGCTGGCGTGAGCGGCAATGTGGGGGTCAGCAGCCAGTATCTGTTCCGTGGCATCGAGCAGAACGGTGATGCGGCGGTTTCCGGCGGGCTGGACTATGCCCATGACTCCGGTTTCTACGTCGGCACCTGGGCGTCGACGATCAACTTCAATGGGGTGAGCGCGAGCGGCGTGTCGACCGAGGTCGACCTCTACGCCGGTTTCAGCGGCGAGGCCGGGTCGCTCAGCTATGACCTGGGCGCGATCTATTACTGGTATCCAGAAGAGGGTGAGCTGGACCCGAAGCCGGATCCGTCCAACAACACCTTCGAGCTGTACGGCTCGCTGTCGTTCGGGCCGGCGACGATCGGTCTGTACTACAGCCTCGCCGACTACTTCGCGGTGACGGACGAGGGCGTGATGTACCCGTACCTCGACCTGTCCTTCCCGATGTCCGACAAGCTCAGCCTGGATCTGCACGTCGGTCAGCAGACTTTCGAAGAAGATGGCATCGAGGACATCGTCGACTACAGCATCGGTGTGTCCGCCGACGCCGGCAACGGCTTTTCGATGGGTCTGGCCTTCGTCGCCACCGACATCGACGACGATGATCCGAAACTGGTCGTCAGCGGCAGCTACTCGTTCGATCTGTAAGCGAACGTCGGTCGTCGTTTCGAAGGGCCGCCTCGTGCGGCCCTTCTTCGTTGGGCCGTCGCGCTATGCCGGCGGTGCGCGATCCAACTCGCGGTAGCGCAGGGCCTCGGCGACGTGCTCGGCGCCGGCGCGTTCGCTGCCGTCGAGATCGGCCAGCGTGCGCGCGACGCGCAGACAGCGGTGATACGAGCGCGCGGTCAGCAGGTGGCGCGCCAGCGCGGTCTGCAACAGCGCGCGGCCGTCCGCGTCCGGCTGCGCGTACTGTTCCAGCGCCTTGCCGTCGAGCCGTGCGTTGGCCACGCCCTGGCGCCGCAATGCGCGTGTGCGTGCGGCGACGACGCGCTCGCGCACCGTGCGGCTGCTTTCGCGCGGCGCGCCATCGTCGGTCATCTGCGCGGCGTCGACGCGCGGCACGAACAGCTGCAGGTCGATGCGATCCAGCAGCGGCCCGGAAATCTTGGCGCGGTAGCGCAGCACCTGATCCGGCGTGCAGCGGCATCTGCCGGAGACGTCGCCGAGCCAGCCGCAGGGGCAGGGATTCATCGCCGCGACGAGCTGGAAACGCGCCGGAAACTCCGCCTGGCGGGCGGCGCGTGAGACGGTGATGTGCCCGGTTTCGAGCGGTTCGCGCAAGACTTCGAGGCTGCGCCGGTCGAACTCCGGCAATTCGTCGAGGAACAGCACGCCGTGATGCGCGAGCGTGATCTCCCCGGGGCGCGGCACGCTGCCGCCGCCGACCAGGGCGACACCGGAGGCGGTGTGATGCGGCGCGCGAAACGGACGCCGGCCCCAGTGCGCCGGATCGAAGCCGCCCAGGGCGATCGAGGCGACGGCGGCCACTTCCAGCGCCTCGTCGGCTTCCAGCGGCGGCAGGATGCCCGGCAGGCGCCGCGCCAGCATCGACTTGCCGGCCCCGGGCGAGCCGACCAGCAGCACGGAGTGGGCGCCGGCCGCGGCGATTTCGAGCACCCGCCGCGCCTGCGCCTGGCCGCGGACGTCGGAGAGGTCGGGCGCGGTATCGCAGGCTTGCGGTAGCGCCGGGGCCGCGGCCGCGGCTGGCCGGCCTTCGTGCAGGCTCGCGCACAGCTCCATCAGCGTGCGCGCCGGCAGCACGCAGGCCCCGGGCGCCAGCAGCGCCTCGGCGGCATTGGCCGCCGGCACCAGCAGCGCGCGTCCGGCCTGCGTGGCCTTGAGCGCCGCCGGCAGCACGCCGGGGACTGGCCGCAGCTCGCCGGACAGCGACAGCTCGCCGAGCACCTCGACGCCCTGCAGCGCTCCGGCGGGAACTTGTTCCGACGCCATGAGGATGCCAAGAGCGATCGCCAGATCGAAACGGCTGCCTTCCTTGGGCAGGTCGGCCGGCGCCAGATTGCAGGTGATGCGCTGCACCGGAAAACGGTAGCCGCAGGTGGTGATGGCCGCCTTGACGCGGTCCTTGGCCTCGCGCACCGCGGCTTCGGGCAGGCCGACGATGTTCAGGCCGGGCAGGCCGGGTGCCAGATGCACCTCGACGGTGACCAAATCCGCCGTCAGTCCGTTCTGCGCGCGCGATAGCAGCGTCGCCAGTTGAGCCATCCGCGTTGCGCCTCCCTCGTGACGCCGGCCGCGGACCTGTTCTCGGTCCGGCTACGAGTCTGCGTGCCGGCGGGTCGCAGCGAGGATCGGCAAGCGCCGCGCCGGCGTCAAGCGCAGCGCTTTTAGCCTCGTGCGAGCTTCTTCTCGAGTTCGGCGAGGCGCTGTTCGAGCGCGACCAGTTTGGCCTGTGTGCGCGCCAGCAGCTCGGCCTGGATGTCGAAACGCTCGCGCGAGACCAGATCCCATTTCTCGAGGTTGGCGCGCAGCACCGCGCGGAAGTTGTCTTCCAGCTCGCGCCGCAGCGCGCTCAGGTTCTGCGGCAGCACCTCGGCGAGCTGGCGCGCGAGATCCTCGAAGCGTGGACCGTCCGTCATGGCGCGTGCAGTTTCACGGCTCGGCGCGCGCGATTCAAGCACAGAACCGCCGACGATCGTGCACCGACATGGTGCGTCTTGCGCCCTATTCGCGTGCGATCGGGGGCAAACGGCCCTGTCGGCGGGCGTCTGAGCCACTGGCACGCTCCGTGCTTTTGCCCAGTCTGGCCGCCGGAGTCCCAAGGCTCCTCTGGCGAAAAGCCAGCTTTCCGACTCAGGAGTGATATCCATGAAATTGATTGCAGCCATCATCAAGCCGTTCAAGCTGGACGAGGTGCGCGAAGCACTCTCGGACATCGGCGTGGCCGGCATCACGGTGACGGAGGTCAAGGGCTTCGGTCGCCAGAAGGGGCATACCGAGCTCTACCGCGGCGCCGAGTACGTGGTGGATTTTCTGCCCAAGGTCAAGATCGAGGTTGCCGTCGCCGACGACAAGCTCGACGCGGCCATCGACGCCATCACCAAGGCCGCCCACACCGGAAAGATCGGTGACGGGAAGATCTTCGTCTTCACCCTTGACCAGGCCATCCGTATCCGCACGGGTGAAACCGGCAAGGATGCACTGTAAAAGGGGGAATCTCGACATGATGCGCAAATACTTGAGCGCCCTGGCGCTGGCACTGGGTCTGGGTCTCGCCCCCGCGTGGGCGCAGGACGAGGCGGTGACCGACATGCCGGCCGAGGTGGTCGAAGTCGCCGAAGAAGCGGTTGTTGCGGTCGAGCAAGCGGCGCCGGTCGAAGCCGCCGTCACCGAAGAAGTCGCGGCCGAAGCGGCCAAGCCGGAAGTCACCGTCGAGCAGAAGGCGGCGGAACTGGCCTACGCGCTCGACACCTTCTACTTCCTGGTGTTCGGTGCCTTCGTCATGTGGATGGCGGCCGGTTTCGCGATGCTGGAGGCCGGCCTGGTGCGGGCCAAGAACACCGCCGAGATCCTGACCAAGAACATCGGCCTGTTCGCGATCGCCTCGGTCATGTACATGCTGGTCGGCTACCAGATCATGTATCCGGGCGACGCGGCGATGAGTCCGTACTTCCCCGGCTTCGGCGGCCTGCTCGGCAGCAGCGACAACGACGTGGCGGCGGTCATGGCGGGCGACTCGTACTACTCGGGCCTGTCGGACTTCTTCTTCCAGGTCGTGTTCGTCGCCACCGCGATGTCGATCGTCTCCGGTGCGGTCGCCGAGCGCATGAAGCTCGTGTCGTTCTTCATCTTCGCGATCTTCATGACGGGCTTCATCTACCCGCTGCAGGGCTTCTGGAAGTGGGGCGGCGGCTTTCTCGATGCGGCCGGCTTCCTCGACTTCGCGGGTTCGGGCGTCGTTCACCTCACCGGTGCCACTGCGGCGCTGGCCGGCGTGCTGCTGCTCGGTCCGCGCAAGGGCAAGTATGGTCCGGACGGCAAGATCAACCCGATCCCGGGCGCGAACCTGCCGCTGGCCACGCTCGGCACCTTCATCCTGTGGCTGGGCTGGTTCGGCTTCAACGGCGGGTCGGAGCTGAAGATCTCCGACGTCGGCGAGGCCAACGCGGTGTCGCTGGTGCTGGTCAACACCAACATGGGCGCCTCCGGCGGTCTGATCGCGGCGATGCTGACCTCGCTGATCCTGTTCAAGAAGACCGATCTGACGATGGTGCTCAACGGCGCGCTCGCCGGTCTCGTCGCGATCACCGCCGAACCGCTGACGCCGACGCCGCTGGCGGCGACGCTGATCGGTGCGGTCGGCGGCGTGCTCGTGGTGTTCTCGATCCTGGGTCTGGACAAGCTCAAGATCGACGACCCGGTCGGCGCGATCTCGGTCCACGGCGTGGTCGGCATGTGGGGTCTGCTGGCGGTGCCGCTGACCAACGGCGACGCCACCTTCGGCGCGCAGTTGCTCGGCCTGTTCACGATTCTCGGCTTCGTCTTCGTCGCCGCCTTGATCGTCTGGATGATCATCAAGCTGGTGATCGGCATCCGCGTCAGCGAGGAGGAAGAGCACGAGGGTGTGGATCTGTCCCAGTGCGGACTCGAGGCCTACCCCGAGTTCACCAAGTAAGCATCGAACGGAGTTCTCCTCCGGTGGGTTGGGGCGGACGGCTTTGTCCGCCCCTTTTTTGTGCGCGCAGCTTCGACTTTTGCGAAAACCGGCAATACACTCGCCGCCGTAACCGCGGAAGGAACGCTCGCCCATGAAAATGCTGATCGCCATCATCAAGCCCTTCAAGCTCGACGCCGTGCGCGAGGCCCTGGCCGACATCGGCGTGCAGGGCATGACCGTGACCGAGGTGCGCGGGTTTGGCCGGCAAAAGGGGCATACCGAGCTGTACCGAGGCGCCGAGTACACCGTCGATCTGCTGCCCAAGATCAAGATCGAAGTCGCACTCGCACCGGACATGGTCGACAAGGCGGTGGATGCGATCCTCAAGGCCGCGAAGACCGGCCAGATCGGTGACGGTAAGATCTTCATCTACGACCTCGAGCAGACCGTGCGCATTCGCACCGGTGAATCCGGCGTCGAAGCGGTTTGATCGAATCGACGGTGCGCCCCCGTTGAACGAGACAGCAGCGGGGGCTTTTTCACGCATGGGGGGAGAGTGATGAGAACAGCCATCGGCGTGCTGACCGGCGTGCTGCCGGCGGCGGCGCTCGCGCAGGACGGTATCGATAGCGGCAGCACGGCGTGGATCATGACCAGCTCGGCGCTGGTGTTGTTCATGTCGCTGCCGGGGCTTGCGCTGTTCTACGGCGGTCTGGTGCGCGCGAAGAACGTGCTCAGCGTGCTGATGCAGTGCTTCGCGATCGTCTGCGTCGTGTCGATTCTCTGGTTCGTCTGCGGCTACAGCCTCGCGTTTGCGCCCGGCAATGGCTTCATCGGCGGCCTGTCCAAGGCTTTCTTCGCCGGCGTCGCCGAAGGCTCGATGAGCGGCGCGATTCCGGAAACCGCGTTCGCGATGTTCCAGCTCACCTTCGCCTGCATCACCCCGGCGCTGATCGTCGGCGGCTTCGCCGAGCGTATGCGCTTTTCGGCGATGCTGCTGTTCTCGGTGCTGTGGCTGTTCGTGGTCTACCTGCCGGTGTGCCACTGGGTCTGGGCGGCCGACGGCTGGCTCTACGCGCGCGGCCTGATCGACTTTGCCGGCGGCACCGTGGTGCACATCACCGCCGGCGTCGCCGCGCTCGTTGCCGCGCTGGTGCTGCGTCCGCGCACGGGCTTTTTGCAGACGCCGATGATGCCGCACAACCTGACCATGACCGTCACCGGCGCGGGCATGCTCTGGGTCGGCTGGTTCGGCTTCAACGGCGGTTCGGCGCTGGCCGCCGACAACAACGCCGCGATGGCGATCCTGTGCACCCACCTGTCGGCCTCGGCCGGTGCGGCCATGTGGGGCGCGATCGAGTGGATCCGCTACGGCAAGCCCTCGGCACTGGGTGTGGTCACCGGCATGGTCGCCGGGCTCGGCACGATCACGCCGGCGTCCGGCGTCGTCGGTCCCGGCGGCGCACTGGTGATCGGCTTGCTCGCCGGCTTCGTCTGCTTCAACGCCACGCATGCGCTCAAGCACGCGCTCAAGATCGACGACTCGCTCGACGTGTTCCCGGTGCACGGCGTCGGCGGCATGCTCGGCACCCTCGCCGCCGGCGTCTTCGCCGCCACCTCGCTCGGCGTGTTCAGCGGCCAGGGTTATGCCGAGGGCATGGGCATGGGTTCGCAGCTCGGCGTGCAGTTGCTCGGCATCGGTGCCGTGGCGGGCTGGACCGCGGTCTGTACCTGGGTGCTGCTCAAGCTCGTCGGTGTGGTCAGCGCGTTGCGGGTCAGCGTTGAAGAAGAGACCGCCGGCCTCGACACCACGCAGCACAACGAACGCGGCTACGACCTGCAGACGCTTTGAGGCAGGTTGTGCGAACGGCCGTCGCAGTACGGCCGCTCGCACGACCGACCGCACCCGCAGAGCCACAACAGCCCGTCGCCGGCGGCAACCTCAAAGCGCACTGGTGCGACGCCGCAGCCGGCCTGGCTGTCATCGCACAGCGGCAGGCGCGCTGAGCGGCCGCAGGCGCACCAGCGGTATTCCCCGGGCGCGAGCTCAAGCACACAGGGACGTCCGGCAGCGTTTCCACACCGTACACGCCGTTTCTTCATCGTCGCTGCGGAATCGTACTAGACTCGAATCCAGTCACCGTATCGCCAAGGAACGCGCATGTGGCCGAAGACAGCAAGTGTGGCGCTGCTGCTGCTCGCCGCGGCCGGCACCGCCGGTGCCGGACCGGTTTACAAGTGGGTCGATGACCAAGGGCGCGTGCACTACGCCGACACGCCCAAGCCCGGCTGGAAGCGCGTGGATCTGAAGGTCGCTCCCGGCTTCGCGCCGGCAACGGGTGGCCAAGTCGAAGGCACCGACACGCAGCAGGGCGCAGCTCCAGACTCGCCCGAGCGCGGCAAGCTGCGCGCCGAGGAATGCCAGAAGCGTCGCGAACAGCTCGAGACCTACCGCAGGGCGAGCACCATCACCGAGCGCGACGCGCTCGGCAACGAGCGCACGTACAACGAGGAACAGCGCCTGCAACTGATCGAGCAGACGCAGCAGCAGGTGCGCGAACTCTGCGGCGCCGACGGTTGAACCGGGCGACCCCGCGATGGCGAGCGGGCGAGGGGTTCAGGTCTCGGCGAGGGCTTTGCGCACGTAAGTCGGCAGCGCGAACGCCGCGCGGTGGGTGTCGGCGTTGTAGAACTGCGTGTCCAGCGCCGCGATCGCGGCTTCATCCAGGCGCTCCACACCGCTGCCGGCGCGCTTGAACGCCAGCGAGGCCGACCACCAACCGGACGGATAGATCACCTGCGGGAAGTGCAGCAGACGCGTCTCGGCGAAGCCGGCTTCGCGCATCGCCGCGTGCATCTGCCGAATCAGATCCAGGTGCAGCAGCGGTGATTCCGACTGCTGCACGAGCATGCCGTCGTCGGCGAGCGCCCGGATGCAGTCGCGGTAGAACGTCTTGCCGAACAGGCCTTCGGCCGGGCCGACCGGATCGGTCGAGTCAATGATGATCAGGTCGATCGAACCCGGCGCGGCGTCCTTCATCCACTGGATGCCGTCGCCGAAGAACAGCGTTGCGCGTGGATCGTCGTTGCGGTCGCAAAGCTCGGGGAAATACTGCTCGGCGAGGCGGGTGACGCGCTCGTCGATCTCGACCTGGGTGGCCGACTTCACTTCGGGGTGCTTGAGCACCTCGCGCAGCGTGCCGCAGTCGCCGCCACCGACGATGACCACGGTTCTGGGGTTCGGGTGCGTGTTCAGTGCCGGGTGCGACATCATCTCGTGGTAGAGGAAGTTGTCGCGCGTCGACACCATGGTGCAGCCATCGATCGTCATCAGATGGCCGAAGGTCGCGGTTTTCCAGATCTCGATTCTCTGGTACGGCGTCTGCTCCTCGTGCAGTTTCTCGGCCTTGAGCGAGAAGGCGGTGCCGGTGGCGTCGATCGCTTCGGTGAACCAGGTCTGGTCCAGGGACATGTCACGAATCCTCTAAAATCGCGGCGCGAGTATAAGCGCTCGCCTTCTCATGCAAGTGAATCCGACGTGACGAATCCCGGCTGGAACGCCGCGCAGGCGCGCGAGTTGTACAACATGCCGCAGTGGGGCGAGGGCTACTTCGACGTATCGACGCAGGGGCGTGTCGTCGTGCGGCCGCATCCGGCGCGGCCCGAGCTTGGGATCGACCTCTACGAGTTGGCGCAGCGGCTGCGGCGCGAAGGCCTCGAACTGCCGGTGCTGGTGCGCTTCGCCGGGATCCTGCACGACCGCATCGATGCGCTGACCGGCGCCTTCGCCGAGGTCATCGCCGAACTCGGCTACGCGGGACGCTATACCGCGGTCTATCCGATCAAGGTCAACCAACAGGGCGACGTGGTCGAGCAGATCGTGCGCCACGGTGGCGAGCGCGTCGGCCTCGAAGCTGGGTCGAAGCCTGAACTCGCCGCGGTGCTCGGCCTCGCCCGCCCCGGCAGCGTCGTCGTCTGCAACGGCTACAAGGACCGCGCCTACATTCGTCGCGCGCTGATCGGCCAGAAGTTGGGCCACGAGGTCTACATCGTCGTCGAGAAGCTGTCCGAGCTGCCGCTGGTGATCGACGAGGCCAGGGCGCTGAAGGTCGATCCGCTGATCGGTCTGCGCGTGCGTCTTTCGGCGAACTTCACCAGCACCCAGCAGAACACCGGCGGCGAGAAGGCCAAGTTCGGCCTGACCTCGCCGCAGATCCTCGAAGCGGTGGAGATGCTGCGCGCCGCCGGCCGGCTCGATGCGGTGCGGATGGTGCACTTCCATCTGGGCTCGCAGGTGGCCAACGTGCAGGACGTCGCCAAGGGTCTGCGCGAGGCGGCGCGTTACTACGTCGAGCTGCGCCGGCTCGGCGCACCGGTGGACGTGGTCGACGTCGGCGGCGGCCTCGGCGTCGACTACGAGGGCACGCGTTCGCGCTCGTTCTGCTCGATGAACTACTCGCTGCGCGAGTACGCACGCAACATCCTGCGCACCTTGCAGGAGGCGTGCAACGAGGCCGGCGAACCGCAACCGGACGTGATTTCCGAATCCGGACGCGCACTCACCGCGCATCATGCGGTGCTGATCGCCGATGTCATCGACCGCGACGAGCTGCCGTCGGCGCGGCTCGATGCGCCGGATGAGGACGCGCCTACGGTGCTGCATGAGCTACACGCGCTGTTCGAGCAGATCGACGCCCAGGGGCCGATCGAGACCCTGCACGACGCCGCGCAGTTCTTCGGCGATGCGCAGGCCCAGTACACGATGGGCCTGCTCAGCCTGCCGCAGCGCGCCTGGGCCGAGCGCGCCTACTACGCGCTGGCGCGTGCGGTGCTGCCGAAGCTCGACCCGGGCATCCGCGCGCATCGCGAAGCGATCGACGAGCTGCGCGAGAAGCTCGCCGCCAAGTACTTCTGCAATTTCTCGGTGTTCCAGTCGGTGCCGGACGCCTGGGCCATCGACCAGGTGTTCCCGATCATGCCGATCCATCGCCTCGACGAGCGGCCGGATCTGCGCGTGCGCCTGTGCGACCTGACCTGCGACTCCGATGGCCGGCTCGATCACTACGTCGACCGCGAAGGGTTGATGCCGACGCTGGCGCTGCACGCCTTGCGGCCCGGCGAGCCCTACCTGATCGGCCTGTTCATGGTCGGCGCCTATCAGGAGATTCTCGGCGACATGCACAACCTGTTCGGCGACACCAATGCCGTCAACGTGGTGTTGGACGACGCCGGCGGCTGGACGCTCGAAGGCGCGGAGCACGGGGATTCGACCTCCGAGCTGTTGCGCTACGTGCATCTGGAACCCGAGAAGCTCAGCGCCGCGTATCGTGCCAAGCTCGATCGCGCCGGGCTGCCCGCCGACGAGGCGCAGGCCCTGTTGCGTGAGCTGGAAGCGGGCTTGAGCGGCTACACCTATCTGAGCGCCTGAGATGTCGTTGCGCGACGAGGCGCTGCGCCAGGTCTCCCTGCTCGGTGAGCGCGGCCTGCACTGGGTGTCGAATGCGATCGAGCGGCGTCGCAATGCCGAGAGCTTCATCGTTTCCGGGCTGACGCCGTTCGAGACGATTCACGGCGACGGCCTGATGAGCGTGCGCCGTTATCCACCGCTGGTCGAGCACGAGATCGCGGTCGGCGCGCAGACGCGGCCGGTGGCGCGCGAGACGCACCGCACCCCCGTCGTGCTGGTGCCGCCGCTCGCGGCCACCAGTCTGAACTTCGATCTTTTGCCCAACCGCAGCCTGGTCCGCTTCCTGCTGTCCTACGGCTATCGGGTGTACCTGATCGATTGGGGCGATCCGCAGGCCGATCACCATCATCTGGGCCTTGCGCACTACACCACGCGCATGCTGCCCGAGGCGCTGGCCGCGATCCGAGCCGACAGTGGCGAGCGTGATCTGAGCCTGCTCGGCTACTGCATGGGCGGTCTGTTCTGCCTGATCTACGCCGGCTGGTCGCACGATCCCAAGATCCGCAACATCGTCACCGTCGCCAGCCCGATCGACAGCCACCAGATCGGCGTCGCCGGTTCGCTGCTGCAAATGATGAACGCGCCGCTGCGCGCGCTGCAGCGCGCGGTGCCGGCGGTGCGCAAGCTCCCGTTCCACGGTCTGCCGGTCGATCCGCGCTGGCTGCGGGTGCCGGGCTGGGTCAGTTCGGCGTTGTTCAAGCTGACCAATCCGCTGGGTGCGCTGCAGAGCTATCTCGATCTGCTGATGAACCTCTGGGACCGCGACTACGTGACCGAGTACCAGACCATGGCGGCCTGGTTCAATCGCATGCACGACTATCCGGGCGGCATCGTCCAGGACTTCGTGCTCAAGGTCGGCATCGGCAACCAGCTCGCCCGCGGCAAGCTCAGCCTGAATCGCGACCAACGCGTGCGTTTGGACCGCATCGACTGCGCCCTGCTCGCGATCGCCGGTAGCGGCGACAAAATCGTCAGCGTCGAGGCCGCCCGCAAGGTGCTCGACATCGTCGCCAGCCGCGACAAGACCTTCGAGATCGCGCCCGGCGGTCATGCCGGTGTGTTCGGTGGTTCGCGCGCGCCGGCGACGACGTGGACGCTGGCGGCGGAATGGTTGGCGGCACGAAGTGCCTAAAGTGCGGAAGTCGTATCGTTATTATATAAATAATAACAAACGCTGGCACGCAAGGAACCGCGCCAGCTCTCGCCGGAACACGCGCGGAGCCTCGAACGGGATCGCGTGGCCGCAGTCGGGGATGTCGACGATGCGCGCATGCGGCACCAGATCGCGGATCATGCGCTGGCTCTCGGCTGGATGCATGATCGAGTCGTTGCCGATCAGCACCGTCATCGGCACCGCCAGCGAAGGCAGCGTTGTGCGCCAGTCGTCGTCTTCGAGATACGAGCGCACGCTGTCGAGGTAGATCGTCCAGTTCACGGTCGGCGCGAGGCGGCGGACGCGCACCACGGCGTTGCGATCAGACGCGCTCGAAGGGCGCCGCGACGAGCCTCTCCAGCGGACCTACGCCGTCGTGCGCGTGGTATCGCCGACGACGGGGACTTCGCGGGATCCGGTGATCGTGCGCGCCGCTCACATGTTCCGCCGGTAGCGTCCTCCGACCTCGAACAGCGTCTGGGTGATCTGGCCCAGCGAGCACACGCGCACGGCGTCCATCAGCACCTCGAAGGTGTTGCCGTCTTCGATCACCGTGCGGCGCAAACGTTCGAGCATCGCCGGCGCGACTTCGGCGTTGCGTTGCTTGAATTCGGCGAGGCGGCGCAGTTGCGACTGCTTTTCCTCCTCGGTGGAGCGCGCGAGCTCGATCTGCTCGGGGATCGCATCGCCATGCGGATTGCGGAAGGTGTTGACGCCGATGATCGGCAGCGAGCCGTCGTGCTTCTTTTGCTCGTAGTAGAGCGATTCTTCCTGGATCTTGCCGCGCTGGTAGCCGGTTTCCATCGCGCCGAGCACGCCGCCGCGGCTGGCGATGGCCTCGAACTCCTTGAGCACCGCTTCTTCCACGAGGTCGGTCAGTTCGTCGATGATGAAACTGCCCTGGTTCGGGTTCTCGTTCTTGGCCAGGCCCCACTCGCGGTTGATGATGAGCTGGATCGCCATCGCACGGCGCACCGACTCCTCGGTGGGTGTCGTGATCGCCTCGTCGTAGGCGTTGGTGTGCAGGGAGTTGCAGTTGTCGTAGATCGCGATCAGCGCCTGCAGCGTGGTGCGGATGTCGTTGAACGCCATCTCCTGCGCGTGCAGGGAGCGGCCCGAGGTCTGCACGTGGTATTTGAGCTTTTGCGAGCGCTCGTTGGCGCCGTATTTGTGCTTCATCGCCACCGCCCAGATGCGACGGGCGACACGGCCGATCACCGAGTACTCGGGGTCCATGCCGTTGGAAAAGAAGAACGAGAGGTTCGGTGCGAAGTCGTCCACGTGCATGCCGCGCGCCAGATACGACTCCACGTAAGTGAAACCGTTGGCGAGCGTGAATGCGAGCTGGCTGATCGGGTTCGCGCCGGCCTCGGCGATGTGGTAGCCGGAGATCGACACCGAGTAGAAGTTTTGCACCTTGTGGTGGACGAAGTACTCCTGGATGTCGCCCATCATCTTGAGCGCGAACTCGGTGCTGAAGATGCAGGTGTTCTGGCCCTGGTCTTCCTTGAGGATGTCGGCCTGCACCGTGCCGCGTACCACCGACAGCGTCCAGGCGCGGATCTTCTGGATCTCGTCGTCGGTCGGCTCGCGGCCATTCTGTTCACGGAACTTGTCGAGCTGCTGGTCGATCGCGGTGTTCATGAACATCGCGAGGATGATCGGCGCCGGGCCGTTGATCGTCATCGACACCGAGGTCGTCGGCGCGCACAGATCGAAGCCCGCGTACAGCAACTTCATGTCGTCGAGCGTGCAGATCGACACGCCCGAATTGCCGACCTTGCCGTAGATGTCCGGACGCAGGTCCGGATCCCAGCCGTACAGCGTCACCGAGTCGAAGGCGGTGGACAGGCGGTGCGCCGGCATGCCCTCCGACAGCTTCTTGAAGCGGCGGTTGGTGCGCACGGCGTCCCCCTCGCCGGCGAACATGCGCGTCGGATCCTCGCCCTCGCGCTTGAACGCGAACACGCCGGCGGTGAACGGGAACGAGCCGGGCACGTTCTCCTTCATCAAAAAGCGCAGGATTTCGCCGTCGTCTTCGTAGGTGGGCAGCGCGACCTTACGGATCCGGGTGCCGGAGAGCGACTCGTGCGTGAGCTTGGTGCGGATTTCCTTGTCGCGGATGCGCACCACGTACTCGTCGCGGGCGTATTGCTCACGCAGTGTCGGCCATTGCTCCAGCAGCTTGCGCGCACCCGGCAGCAGATCGCCGTCCTTGGATGAGATCATCTGATCGAAGCCGGCGACCGGCTGGCCGGCGGCTTCGAACAGGGCTTTCGCGATCTTGAGCGATTGGCGTTCGCGGGCGATACGCACCTGCTGCTGCACGGTGCGGTGGTAATCGCGCACGGTATCGGCGATCTCGGCGAGATAGCGCACACGCTCGGCCGGTACCACGGCGCGGCGCTGTGACGAGGCCTTCACGCTCACTTTCGGCAATGCGCCGGGCTGTGTTCTGAGGCCCTTGGCCTGTAACGCCGGCAGCATCGCCTGGTACAACGCCGTGACGCCGTCGTCATTGAAGCGCGCCGCCTGTGTGCCGAACACCGGCATGGCATCCAACGGCTGCGAGAACTTCTCGCGGTTGCGCTGGACCTGCTTGCGCACGTCGCGCAAGGCGTCCTCGGCGCCCTTGCGGTCGAACTTGTTGATCGCGACGAAGTCGGCGAAGTCGAGCATGTCGATCTTTTCGAGCTGGCTGGCTGCGCCGAATTCCGGCGTCATCACGTACAGCGAAAGATCGACGTGCGGCACGATCGCCGCATCGCCCTGACCGATGCCCGAGGTCTCGACGATGACCAGATCGAAGCCCGAGACCTTGCACGCGGCGATCACGTCCGGCAGCGCGGCGGAAATCTCGCTGCCGGTGTCGCGCGTCGCCAGCGAGCGCATGTACACCTGCGGGGTGTCGATCGCGTTCATGCGGATGCGATCGCCGAGCAGCGCGCCGCCGGTGCGCTTGCGCGATGGATCGATCGAGACGATCGCGATGCGGAGCTGATCGCGCTGGTCCAGACGCAGGCGCAACACCAGCTCGTCGGTCAGCGAAGACTTGCCGGCGCCGCCGGTGCCGGTGATGCCCAGCACCGGAGTCTTGGTGTGTTCCGCGGCCGCGCGAATCGCGCCGCGCGTCGCCTCGTCATAGGCGCCGTTCTCCAGCGCGGTGATCACGCGGGCGAGCGCCCGGCGGTCGCCGGACTCCAGCGCCGCGAGCGCGTCCGCGGGTTTCGGCGCCAGTGCCGTCAGGTCGCGGTCGCTGCTCTGGATGACGTCGTCGATCATGCCCTGCAGGCCCAGGCGCGCACCATCCTCCGGCGAGTAGATGCGCGTGACGCCGTAGTCCATGAGCTCCCGGATCTCGGGCGGCACGATGACGCCGCCGCCGCCGCCGAAAACACGGATGTGTTCGCCGCCCTGGCTGCGCAACAGATCGACGATGTACTTGAAGAACTCGACGTGGCCGCCCTGGTAAGAGGTGATGGCGACGCCATGCACGTCCTCTTCGAGCGCGGCCTTGACGATCTCGCCGGCGGAGCGGTTGTGGCCGAGATGGATCACCTCGGCGCCGCTGGACTGCAGGATGCGGCGCATGATGTTGATCGAGGCATCATGGCCGTCGAACAGCGCGGTGGCGGTGACGAAGCGGACCTTGTGCTTGGCCTTGTAGGGCTTGAGCTGTTTGGCGACGGACAGATCGGTCATGGCAATGTTCCCTTGGCGCACAGCCGCGCTGGCGGGTCGGTGAGGCCAAAGTTTAGCCAGCCGTGCGCATGCGCACGATGTCGGAAACTGGCAGCGCAGATGCGAAAATCCGCCAGTCATGCCCGATGTGCGCTCGATGGAAAAAGACAGCGTCTCGATCAGCTTCGTCGTCGAGGCGCTGCGGCCCGTGCGGCGCCGGGGGCACGACGTCGCCGCGCTGCTCCAGGCGGCGGGCATCCCCGAGGGCTTGCTCGGCTCGCCGCAGTCGCGCGTGCCGGCGCAGTGCTTCAGCGCGTTGTGGCTCGCGGTCGCCGCACTGCTCGACGACGAGTTGTTCGGGCTGGACTCGCGGCGCATGAAGGTCGGCAGCTTCGCCGCGATCACCTACGGCTGTGTCGGGGCGCGCACGCTGGCGGAGGCCGTGCGGCGCATGGTGCGACTATTCGGCATCATCCTCGACGACACCGCGCTAGAGCTGGAGCTGGGGCAGGACGGCACGCAGGCCGAGCTGCGCCTGCGGCCCACCCCACGCGCCGCCGGCAAGCCGATCGTGCCCTTCGCGCACGAGACCCTCTTGGTGATGGCGCACGGGCTGATGTGCTGGCTCGCCGGCCGCCGCATCCCCATCCAGCGCGCCGAGTTTGCCTACCCGGCGCCGCCGCACTGGGCCGAGTACCGGGTCATGTACTCGCCGCAGCTCGCGTTCGAGCAGCCGTGCACGCGCATCGTCTTCGACGCCGCGCTGCTCGCCGTGCCGGTGCGCCAGACCCAGCGCAGCGCGACCGCCTTTTTACGCGCCGCGCCATACACCATCGTGCTCAAGTACAAAAGCGCCGAGAGTTGGACCGCGCGTGTACGCCGGGCGCTGCGCGACACCGCGCCGGATCGCTGGCCGGGTTTCGACGCGCTGGCGCGGCGGCTCGACAGCACGCCTTCGGCGCTGCGCCGCGCGCTGGAACGCGAGGGGTCGAGCTTTCGTGCGATCAAGGACGCCTTGCGCCGCGATCTGGCGATCGCGCTACTGAGCGAGGGCACGCGTCCGATCCCCGAGATCGCGCGCGCCGTCGGCTTCGCCGAGGCGAGCGCCTTTCACCGGGCGTTCAAGCTCTGGACCGGGGTACAGCCCGGCGCGTATCGGCGCCGGCGCGCAGGCGCTCAGGCGCGGTGAACCGCGAGCGGCGCGAACGCCTGACAGGTCGGCATCAAGGAGAGAGTGTTCACGTTCACGTGCGCCGGTCGCGTCGCGACCCAGTGCACGGCATCGGCCACGTCCTCGGGCGTCAGCGGCTCGGTGTTCTCGTAGACCTGCCGTGCGCGCGTCGCATCGCCGTGAAAGCGCACGGTCGAAAACTCGGTGCCGCCGGCCAGGCCCGGCTCGATGTCGGTCACGCGCACACCCGTGCCGAGCAGATCCGCGCGCAGGTTCAGCGAGAACTGGCGCACGAAGGCCTTGGTCGCGCCGTAGACGTTGCCACCGGGGTAGGGCCACTCGCCCGCGATCGAGCCGATGTTGATGACGTGCCCGCGCCCGCGCTCGACCATGCCCGGCAGCAGCGCGCGCGTCATCATCATCAGTCCCTTGACGTTGGTGTCGACCATCCGCTCCCAGTCGTCGAGCTGCGCCTTGTGCGCCGGCTCCAAACCCAGCGCGAGACCGGCGTTGTTGACCAACACGTCGACGGCCGCGAATTCGGACGGCAAGCTCGCAATGGCGCGTTCGACCGCTCCACGGTCGCGCACGTCGAACGCCAGCGGCAGGGCATTCGCCCCCAGCTCGCCAACGAGTTGGCCCAGCCGCTCGCCACGGCGACCACTGACGATGACGCGCGCACCATCGGCCGCAAAGCGGCGCGCGATGGCGGCGCCGAAGCCGGCGCTGGCGCCGGTGACGAAGACGATCACCTGCCCCTCCTCGCGCCTGTGCGCGTGCGTGCCGCAAGCCTTGCCAGGTCCGGCAACGCGATCCAGCGCTCGGCCAGCAAAGCGCTGCGCTCGGCGCGCGACACAAACCGGGCTTCTGCATCGAACTGGGCAAGCATCGGCGTCGTCATCTCGTCGATCAGCGGATTGATGTTGATCCGGCGCCGCCACGAGAGCGCCTTCAAGCGCTGACACTGCTCGTCGGCCATGCGAATGGTCAGGGCGCACATGACTTTGCTCTCCTTGGAAACCGTTCCGGCGTCACTGCCGGCAACTCAGGCAAACGCAATTCCAATCGGTGCAAGTCCCGCAGATTGCGCGTGAGGATGAGACTCGCATTGCCAGCGACGGCAAGCTCGATCAGGTGGTCGTCGGCTCATCGTCCGGACTCGGACGCCAGCCGAAAGAGATCTCAGGTCCAGTGACAGCCTGCGACAAAGATATCCCCCAGCGCCTCGCGTTCCGCAGGCGATGACCGACACGTGCGGAAAAGCCGGACGCGGCCAAGGACGTCCTCATACTCGGCAAACAAGGCCGTTTCCATCAACCGCACGCAGTTGCCGCGGATGCACGCCTCCACGACCGCAGTTGACGCGTCCATGCCGAGGCACCCCCGAACACCTTGGTGTCGACGACGACCTGCACGCTGCGATGGTATCACCAGAGCTTCCACGGACTCACCGTGCTCAGGCCTGCCCTCGAGCGAAACGGACATGCCATTGGAGGCAACCTCCTGGCGTTGGCGACCCTCCTCGAATCGTTCGCGGAACCCCTGCGAACTTGTTCGCACTTGTGCCTGCAGACGCGCCGTCTCAACTATTGACGGAAGGGGGGGCAATAGCGTGCGCAGCTGCCACGATAGGCAGTGATCAAAGGCAGGTTTGACAATGTTGGATCGATTTTCACGAGGACGGACTGCGCTCGTGCACCCGCCTGCGCACCGGCAAGCAGAACGATGACCTCGATCCGACGATTCTCTGCGGCTTTGTGCGCGGCCGCGGTGTTGCTACAGACCAGTACTCCATCGGCCTGGGCGCAGGAGACCATCACTCCAGCGCTCGGCGTCCACTGGTCCTGGGGAGATAAACGGCCGGTCGCGCTGCGACTGGGCGCCGGTTTGCATCTGACCGATGTGCGCGACGGGGTGCACGGCACGCTGGGCGCGCCCGCAGGCGCGGGCTTTCATACGGCCTACGTACCGCTATGGTCGCTGCCGGTGACGAGTGCAGCAGATATCGATGGCGCGGTCGAGGCTGGGGGGGTGTTGACGGCTGACCAGAAAAGCAGGGGCAGTGGTGCCGCGGTTGGTGCGGTTCTGGTGCTCGGTGGGCTCGCGGCGATCGTGTTGATCGCCAAGAATCGCTTCGAAAGCCAGAGCAGTGGCAGCAGCCGTGGCGACGGTTAAGGCTCCCGCCGAGGGCTTCGCCGCGCCTTCGATGGCAGGGCCATAGGGCGCATGCGACTGCGCAGCGCGCGCATCGCCAGCGCAGTCATGCTGCTGTCGCTGGGCGCGGGTGCGCATGCCGAGCCGCCCTTGGATGGGAACATCGGCCTCGCCGTGGGCCTTGAGTGGGGCGCTCCGCGACCCGCGCTCTACCTGAGCGCATGGCACGGCGTCCGCCTCGCCGGCCAGGGCGCCGACCAGGTGCCGCAGCGGCCGATCCTGCGTTTGGGTGGCGGCGCAGACGCAGACGCGCTCGGATCGGCCGCCCGCACCGGTGCGCCCGCGACCGAAGATGAAGATGAGGGCTATTCGGCCTGGCTTTACGCCGGGCTCGTCGTCTCGGGTCTGGCAGTGGCCGCACTGCTCGCGGGCGGCGGCGATCACAGCGATGAGGCCGGGGAGTTCGCGCGCGACGAACTAGTGGAGAACAACCCGCCCTGTCAGCCGATTCCAGGTGTTTGCTTGCCCTGATCGTTTTGCATCGAGTCCGATGCGTCGCCCGATCGGCGCGCGTTCCGGATCCTGAGCGCGGGGCCGAACGGAAGGTCACCGAGGGTGGTCGAACGCCCCGCCGACGCTTCGTTGCGCCGGCGGCGCCGGCACACGCGGGGCTGAGGCGCGGCGCGCGGCAATGTCGGCCCATGACTGGGGCCTCGGCGCAATATTTGAGAGTAGTTTTCATTTGTATTTCTATTCATAATGAGCGCCCTTGCTTTCAGGGAGCGCATCACATGTCGCGTCATGTCGTCGCCGGCGTCGTCGCCGCCGTATTCCCCGTTCTGGCGCTGGGTGAGGCGGCCGCGCCGACCGAGCTTGCGCCGCTCACCGTCGAAGGGGCGTCGCAGGTCGAGTTGAGCGAGGTCTATGCCGGCGGCCAGGTCGCGCGCGGGGCGCGTGCCGGGTTGCTCGGCAACCTCGATGATCTGTTCTCGCCGTTCTCGGCGCAGGCGTATACCGCCGAGCTGATCCATCAGCAGCAGGCCGACGGCATCGGGGATGTCTTGCAGAACGATCCAACGGTGCGTCTGGCCAAGGGCTTCGGCAATTTCCAGGAGCTCTACGTCATTCGCGGTTTCCCGGTGTTCTCGGACGATCTGACCCTCAACGGCGTCTACGGCATCCTGCCGCGCCAGTTCGTCGCCGCGGAGCTGATGGAGCGGGTCGAAGTGTTCCGCGGCGCCAATACCTTCATCAACGGCGCCGCGCCCGGCGCCAGCGCGATCGGCGGTACGGTGAATCTGGTACCCAAGCGCGCGCCGGAGGAAGGTGTGCGCCGCTTCACCGCGGGGATCGAAGGCAGCCAACTGGGTTATGGGCAGTTCGATTGGGGTGAGCGCCTCGGGTCGGACCGACGCTGGGGACTGCGTGTCAACACCGTCGTTCGCGACGGCGAGACCACCGTCGAGGATGAGACGCGTGCACTCAGGGTCGCCGCCCTGGGCACGGACTACGCCGGAGAACATCTGCGCGTATCGGCGGATCTCGGTTTCCAAGACCATCGCCTGGATCAGCCGCGCCCGCAGGTGCGTCCGACGGCGGCAGCGCCGCCACCGCCAGCAGCCGACGCCAACTTCGCCCAGCCGTGGACCTACGCCGACGATCGACAGCTGTTCGGCGTGCTGCGCGGTGAGCTCGATCTGAACCAGAGTCTGTCGGCCTGGCTCGGCTTTGGTGGGCGGCAGGGCGAGGAGGCCAATGTGCTCGCCAATCCGACCAGCGACGCCGAGGGCAACTTGCGCGCCGTGCGCTTCGACAATGCGCGCGAGGACAACATCCTGTCGCTCGACGCTGGTGTGCGCTCGGTGTTGGCCAGCGGCAGCGTCCGCCATCTCGCCGCCCTGTCCTATAGCCATGTGCGGCAGCGCAGCCGCAATGCGTTCGCGTTCAGCGATTTCGGTGGCTTCGATGCGGGCACGCTCGCTGCGCCCACCGCCGTGGAACCGCCGCCGGCCGATGCCTTCATCGGTGGGGATCTGGACGATCCTCGCCAGACCGAGGACGCCGATCTGGCCAGCGTCGCGCTCGCCGATACCGTGGTCTGGTGGGACGGGCGTCTGCGCACCACCTTCGGGCTGCGCCACCAAACGATCGAGACCCGTAGCTTCGACGCCAATACCGGTGCGCAGACCGCCCGCTACCGCGACGATGCGTGGACACCGGCCGCGGGCTTGGTCTTTCGGGCGACGCCGCAGCTCTCCGTCTATGCCAATTACGCGGAGAGTCTGCAGCCGGGTCAGACTGCGCCGGCCTCGTTCAACGATCAGCCCGTGGAGAATGCCGGGGAATCGCTGGCGCCGTACAAGAGCCGCCAGATCGAGCTCGGCACCAAGTACCAATCGGTCGACACGGGTTTCACCGCATCGGTGTTTCGGATCGGCCGACCCTTCGGCATCGTCGAGAACCAGCGGTTCACCGACGGCGGTGAGCAGCGCAACACCGGGATCGAACTGACCGTCTACGGTCAGCCGCTGCCCACGCTGCGCCTTTTGGGCGGGCTGACCTGGCTCGATGCCGAGCTCGTGCGCACGCAGGATGGGATCGATCAAGGCAATCAGGCCATCGGCGTGCCGCGCTGGCAAGCCAATGTCAATGTAGAGTGGGACGTGATCGCGCTCGCCGGACTGACGCTGGAAGGGCGCATCATCCACACCGACGAGCAATTCATCGACACCGCCAACACGCGGCGGATCGATGCGTGGACGCGCTGGGACGCGGGGCTGCGGTATCGCTGGGCGCTGGCCGACGCGCGCGAGCTGACCCTGCGCGCCCGCGTCGAGAACCTCACGGACGAAGACTACTGGGCGTCCAGCGGCGGATTCCCCGGCTCGAATTATCTGATCCTGGGCGCTGCGCGTACGCTGATCGCCTCGGCCAGCCTCGGATTCTGAATGCGCGCGCGCACGCTGCGGCGCTGGCAGGCGGTGCACACGGTTTCGAGCCTGTTGTGCACGCTGTTCATGCTGATGTTGTGCATCACCGGCCTGCCGCTGATCTTCCACGATGAGATCGAGGACGCACTCAATCCGCCGACCTGGCAGCCGGCTCATCCCGACGGGCCGCATCTGTCGCTGGACGCCGTCCTGGCGATCGCGCTTGAGCGGCGTCCGGGCGAGGTGCCGATCTTCATGAGCTTCGACGTCGACCGACCCGTGGTCAACGTCACCAGCGGTCCGACGGCCGATGCGCCGGCCGGAGCGATGCACTTCGCGTCTTTCGATCTGACCAGCGGTGAGCGGGTGCCGCCGGCCGCGGTCGGCGAAACCCTCATGCATGTGCTCTTGCAACTGCACACCGATCTGTTCCTGGGTCTGCCGGGCATGTTGCTGCTGGCTGCGATGGGGCTGATGTTCGTCGTCGCCGTCGTCTCCGGCGTCGTGCTCTACGGGCCATTCATGCGGCGTCTGGATTTCGGCACCCTGCGGCGCGGCGCCGCGCCGCGGCTGTGGTGGCTGGATCTGCACAATCTGCTCGGCGTGACCACGGTGGCCTGGGCGCTCTTGGTCGCGGTCACGGGAGCCATCAATGCGCTGGAGCCGGTGATCATCGAGGCCTGGCGCACGCGAGAACTCGGCGATCTGATCGCCGAACACGGCGGTCGCGAGAGGGCGCACCCGCGCGCCTCGTTCGACGCCGCCGTGGCCCAGGCCGTGGCCGCGGCGCCGGACCGGCAGCTTCAGTTCGTGGCCTTTCCCGGCAGCCGGTTCTCCACGCCCGGCCACTATGCGATCTTCCTGCACGGCAAGACCCCGTTCACCGAACACCTGATCACACCGGTGCTGGTCGACGCTGCCAGCGGTGTCGTGGTGGGTCTGCGCGAGATGCCGGCCTATGTGAAAGCGCTGTCGCTGTCGCGGCCACTGCACTTCGGCGACTACGGCGGCCTGGGATTGAAGATCCTCTGGGCCCTGCTCGATCTCGTCACCATCGCCGTGCTCGTCAGCGGACTTTGGCTGTGGCTGCGGCGCCGTCGTTCCGGGCGTGTCGGATACGCTGCGGCGTGGTCATCCATGCAAGCCCCATGAAGCGCGCCGTGCGTCGTCCCATCGCGATCTGGGGCTGGCCCGTCGCGGTGTTTCTCGGCAGCCTTTTCGGGCTCTTCACGGCGCTGTGGCACGACGGCGGCTGGGATCTGGTGGCGACGGCGATGTTGGCAAGCAGCCTGGTGGCCATCGTCTGGCCGCTCGCGCGCTCGACACGCTGCCGGGGTCCCTCCAGGCGCCGATGAGCGCGCCTCGCCTTGCCGCAAGTCTTCAGCGCGTGCCGACGGAATGTGTCGTCCCGGAACGGCGCACGTCCTCGACCTTGGGCGCCGTGCCGAACAGGCGGTCGCCCAGGCCCATGGACACCCCCCACCAGTAGTTCTCGTTGCGGAAGTGGTGGTAGCGGTGCTCGCGCACGCGGCGTTGGTAATAGCGATTGGCCGGGCACCACGGAATGTGGGCGAGAAAGTGTACCCACTCGTAGTGCAGCCCGAGCAGCAGGTACACGGTGACCGCCGTCAGCACCCAGGCCTTCCATGGCCATAGCGCCCACAGCAACAGCCCAATCGTCGGGACCACGAGAACGTGCACGTGCCGCGGGATGAACACCCACTTCAGGTTCCACGGATCTGCGTGGTGACGGCGGTGGGTCTTGGGCAGGTAGAAGTCGATCGTGCGGCCGAACAGTCTGCGCGGCTTGAAGTGCAACATGAAGACGTGAATCAGCCACTCGTTGACCGGGAAGTAGGCGAGGATCACGAGTGCGATCAGCGCGTCGATCCACGACAGCCCGCCGAGCGCGAAACGCCAGCCGCCGAACAGCAGCACGAAGGTGGCGATCAGCAGGCTGCTGGGGTGCGTCCAGAACACGCGCAGCGCGGTGCGCGCATCGCGCGGAAGACCATCCGGCGGCCGCATCGGGTTGCGCGTCGCCGTCTCGCTCGCCGGAATCATGCGCGCGTCGTCGATCTGCGCGTTCACACTCGGCCTCCTTGCGCCTCGACGGCGTCGAGCGCGCGTTCCAGTGCGAGCCGGCCTATCTCCACATGACGCCGGCCGGCGCTGCGGGCGGCCGGTTCGTCGCCGCCGCGCACGGCCCGCGCGATCGCCGACAGGTTCTCGGTATCGCGAAACTCGGCTTCGAGCGCCACGGTCAGCGTGTCCCAGACCGCCCGATAGGTCTTGGTCATCGAGTTGAACGCCAACCGAAAGGCGATGTTGCCGCCGTGCTCGACCAGCTTTTTCCAGAATTCCAGCGCGAGCGCCTGCAGCGCGCTCAGCTCATCCGCGCGCTCGCGCATGTGCGCGAGGATCGCGTCGAGCTCATCGGCGAGCCGTGCGCCGCCCCGCTTCGCGGCCGCGGCAGCGATGTCCGGCGCCAGCGCCGAACGCATCGCCATGATCGACCGCACCACTGGGGCGTTGAGGCGGCCGTCGGCATGGACCAAGAGGTTCGGCAGCAATTCGAGTCCCCCCTCGTTCAGATAATCGAGCACCACGCTGTTGCCGCCCTGACGCACGGCGACCAGCCCGGCCTGTTGCAGGCGCTTGATCGCCTCGCGCACCGCGCCGCGGTTCACACCCAGCGCCGCGGACAACTCGCGCTCGGCGGGTAACGGCGCACCGGCCGCGAGCTCGCCGTGCAGGATCTTGTGCGCGATCTGGCGATACACCGCGTCGGACAGCGACGCCTTGCGGACCGCGGAGAAGGTGTATCTACTCATGTGGTCAACTTATCAGACCAGTTGTCCACTGGCAATCGAGCCTGGCCTTCGTGTATCGTCTGACAACGTCAGACAGATAGGCGCCAGATGAAGACCGCCGAACGCAAAGCGCGATATGACGCACAGGATCGACCGCCCGAGCGCGTGACCGTGCGACTCAAGCCGGAGCTTGCACGACAACTCGATGCGGAGCGCCGCGCAACCGGGCTGACCGTGACCGAAGTCATCGAGCAGGCGCTGACCGGGCATTTCGCGCGACAGCCGCGGCGCGGCCGGCTCACGCTGATACAAGCCCTGCAAAAACACGGCGTGATCGGTGCCGTGGACCTCGGGCCGGATGCCTCGGTCGATTACAAGAGCGGAGTACGGCAAGCGATCGACACCAAGCATGGTCATCGCTGACACCGGCTTCTGGGTCGCGCTCTACAACCGGCGCGACCGGCATCATCAGGCCGCGCTCGACGCCGCCGAGCGCTACGACGCCGAGGGTTTCATCACCACGCACGTCGTGATCGCGGAAGCCTGCCATCTGCTGCACCGCCGCGAACACGCCGGCGTGATGCTGCAATTCATCGAGGCCCTGCGCGACGGGCCGGTCGAGATCATGGATCTGCGCGTCGACGATCTTGCGCAGATCGCGCGACTGATGCACAAGTACCGCGAACTGCCGATGGACTACGCCGACGCCTCACTCGTGCTGCTGGCGGAGTACCTCGGGCACGGCCGTATCCTCACCACCGATCGACGCGACTTTGGCAGTTACCGCTGGAAAAGCCGGCACCCGTTCGAAAGCCTGATGGACACGCTATGAAGCTCCGGACGCCCTCGCCCGCGCGATCGCGGCGCGCACCTGCACCGGCGCCGTCGCGCCGTAGTGATCGCGTGCCTTGAGCGAACCTTCGAGCGTGATGCAGGCGTAGACGTCGCCTTCGATCAACGACGAAAAGCCCTTGAGCTCGTCCAGCGACAGCTCGGCGAGATCGCAGCCCTTCTTCGCCGCGTAGGCGACGGCGCTGCCGACGGCATGGTGCGCGTCGCGAAATGGCAGGCCTTTTCGGACCAGGTAGTCCGCCAGGTCGGTGGCGGTCGAAAAGCCTTTGACGGCGGCGGCGCGGCAGTTGTCGCGCTTGACCGCGATGGCCGGAATCATCTCGGCGTAGACCTGAAGGCACATCGTCACCGTGTCCACCGTGTCGAACAGCGGCGGCTTGTCTTCCTGGTTGTCGCGGTTGTAGGCCAGCGGCTGGCCCTTCATCAGCACCAGCAGCGCATTGAGGTTGCCGATGACGCGCCCGGTCTTGCCGCGCACCAGTTCCGGCACGTCCGGATTCTTCTTCTGCGGCATGATCGAACTGCCGGTGCAGAAGCGGTCGGGCAGCTCGACGAAGCCGAACATCGGCGTCGACCACAGGATCAGCTCCTCGCTCCAGCGCGACAGGTGCACGAGGATCAGACTGGCTGCGAAGCAGAACTCGATCGCGAAGTCGCGATCGGACACGGTGTCGAGCGAATTCTCGGTCACGCCGTCGAAGCCGAGCTGTTCGGCGACGAAGTGACGATCGATCGGGTACACCGTGCCGGCGAGCGCGGCGGCGCCGAGCGGCAACAGGTTCATGCGCTTGCGGCAATCCAGCAGCCGCGCGCGGTCGCGCAGGATCTGCTCGCGCCATGCCAGCACGTGATGGCCGAAGCTGACCGGCTGGGCGATCTGCAGATGGGTGAAACCCGGCATCACCGTGTCGGCCTCGCGCTCGGCGAGGTCGAGCAGGCCGGCGGCGACACGGTCGATCAGCGGCACCAGCTCGTCGATGACGTCGCGCACGTACAACCGCAGGTCGGTCGCGATCTGATCGTTGCGCGAGCGGCCCGTGTGCAGGCGCTTGCCGGCATCGCCAATGCGCGCGGTGAGCTCGGCCTCGATGTTCATGTGCACGTCTTCGAGTTCCATCTTCCACTCGAAGCGGCCGGCGTCGATGTCTTTCAAGATGCCGTCGAGACCGGCGACGATCGCCTCGACGTCCGCGGAACTCAGCACGCCCACCTTGCCGAGCATGCGCGCATGCGCCTGCGAACCGCGGATGTCCTGGCGGTACAGGCGCGTGTCGAAGCTCACCGACTCGGAGAAGCGCTCTACCAGGGTGGAGGTCGATTCGGCGAAACGTCCTCCCCAGAGCTTCTGGCCGGAGTTGTGCTTGGAGGTGCTTGACATGATGGTACGGGCGGACTGGGGCAGGGAATTATAGGCGCCGGGTGCTGCCGGCCAGACCACGGGCGCGCTTGCCGGCGCGGCCTGCCCCTGCGAATCTTGCAGCGAGTCCACCGACCGACCACGATCGCCGCGTGCAACGCATCCGACCTTCCACAGCGCAGGCGCTCGATCTATTTCCCGACTTCTGCTCGCTGCGCAGCGTGCTGACGCTGGCGTTCACGATGGAGCTGGTCGCCATCGTGCTGACGCTCGGCAGCGGCGCCGCCGGTCGCGCCGGCGTCGAGAAACTGCTGCTGATCTCGATCTATCTACAGTGGATCAGCCTGTGCTCGGCGGCGGCGATGTGCTGGGCGCGGCGCTGGATCGGTGTTGCGCGCGCCGGCGTCGTGTTCTTCCTCTGCTGGGGCATGTTGGTGGTGATCGTGATGCTGATCGCCGATCTGGCCTATCGCATCACCCATGCGCTGGACTGGGCATTCGTCGCGCCGGCGCAGTCGCGGCTCGAATTCGTTCTGCGCCACACCGGCATCGCAGCGATCGTCGCAGCGCTTCTGCTGCGCTACTTTTGGGTGCGTAACCAGTGGACCATGCAGGTGCAGGCCGAGGGTGAGGCGCGCTACCAGGCGCTCAACGCGCGCATCCGCCCACATTTTCTGTTCAACGCTCTGAACAGCCTTGCCGCGTTGATCCAGGTCCGCCCCAACGAAGCCGAGATGATGGTCGAGGACTTGTCGGATCTATTCCGCGCGAGCCTTGAAAAGCGCGGTCAGGTCGCGCCGCTGGTCGAAGAGATCGGCCTGTGCCATGCGTACCTGCGCATCGAAAAGCTGCGCCTGGGCGACAAGCTCAAGGTCGAATGGGACGTCCCTGAGGAGCTGCTGAACTGGAAAGTGCCGAAACTGGTCGTGCAGCCGCTGATCGAGAACGCCGTGCATCACGGTGTCTCGCGGCTCGCCGGCGGCGGCGTGATCCGCATCGCCGCGCGCGAGATCTTCGGGCGCTTGATCATCGAGGTGACCAACCCGATGGCCGGTGGCGACGGCGCGCCGAGCAGCGGCAACCGCATCGCCATCGACAATATTGCCCAGCGGCTGAACCTGATTTACGGTGAGGGGGCGCGCCTGGAAATGGGCCGCGATCTGCGACTCGAGGGCGGCGTGTTTCGCGCGCGGCTGGTCCTGCCGGCGCAGCCACGGCGCGAAGGTCGTGATGGTGTCGTCGAGGTCGATCAGGCAAGAGGGGAGTGAAGATGCGCGTCGTGATCGTGGACGATGAACCGCTGGCGCGTGAACGCCTGCGACGCCTGCTTCAGGAATTCCCGGGCTACGAGGTCGTCGGCGAGGCCGGTGACGGCGAGACCGCACTGGACGTGATCGACGACGAGGAGCCGGATCTCGTGCTGCTCGACATCCGCATGGGCGGGATCGACGGCTTGCAGGTCGGACGCCAGCTCGCCGAAATGGACGTGCCGCCGGCGGTGATCTTCACCACCGCCTACTCCGAGCACGCGCTTTCGGCCTTCGATGCCAGCGCGCAGGGTTATCTGCTCAAACCCATCCGTCTGGAAAAGCTGCGTGACGCGTTGCAGCGCGTGCGCAAGCCAACTCGCGCGCAAAAGCCGCAGGGCACTTCGGCAGCCGGCGACGGCAAACCCAAGCGGGAGTTCGTGCTCGCGACGACGCGCGACGGCCTGGTGCGCGTGCCGTTCGACGAGATCCTCTACTTTCTTGCGGACCAGAAGTACACCACGGTGTATCACCTGCACGGCGAGGTGCTGATCGAGGAATCGCTCAAGACGCTGGAGATCGACTTCGCGCCGCTGTTCCTGCGCGTGCACCGCAAGGCGCTGGTCAACACGCGCTACATCGCCGGGCTCGAACGCGATCGCCACGGCGATCCGCATCACTGGCTCAAGCTCAAGCACGTCGCCGACCCGTTGCCGGTGTCGCGGCGCCGGCTTGCCGAGGTGCGGCGCTTCCTCACGGAAACCTGAGCGTCGTTGCCGGGCTCGTGTGACAATGCGGGGCGATCCAGCGCCCGAAAGACCCTCCTCGCATGAAGCTTCGCATCGCCACGCGCGAATCTCCGTTGGCGCTCTGGCAGGCCCATCACGTGCGCGAACGGCTGCAGCAGGCCCACGCGGGCCTCGCCGTCGAGCTGGTGCCGATGACCACACAGGGCGATCGGCTGCTCGGCAGCTCGTTGGCCACGATCGGCGGCAAGGGCTTGTTCGTCAAAGAATTGGAGCAGGCGTTGCTGGACCGGCGCGCCGACATCGCCGTGCATTCGATGAAGGACGTCCCGGTGCAGCAGCCCGATGGCCTGATGCTCGCCGCCTTCCTGCATGGCGAAGACCCGCGCGATGCCTTCGTCTCCAATGCGTACGCCGCGTTCGACGCGCTGCCGCAGGGTGCGCACGTCGGCACCTCGAGCCTGCGTCGGCAGGCGCAGCTTCGACATCTGCGGCCGGACCTGCGCGTGACCGAGCTGCGCGGCAATGTCGGCACGCGCCTGCGCAAGCTCGACGAAGGCCAGTATGACGCGATTTTGCTCGCCGCCGCCGGGTTGGTGCGGCTGGGGCTGGCCGGACGTATCCGCGAGCGTTTCCCGGTCGAGCGCTTCGTGCCGGCGATCGGTCAGGGCATCATCGGCATCGAGTGTCGCGCAGACGATGCGCATACGCGCGCGCTGCTCGCGCCGCTGCATGATGCGCGTTCGCAGCATCGGCTCGCCGCCGAACGCGCGATGAACGCGCGGCTCGGTGGCGCCTGTCAGGTGCCGGTCGCCGGGCACGCCGTCGTCCAAGGCGACCGGTTGCGCCTCGTCGGTCTGGTCGGCGCGCCGGACGGCTCGGTTCTACTGCGCGACCAGATCGAAGGGGCGCGCAACGACGCGGCTGCGCTCGGCGAGCAGCTTGCCCAGCGTTTGCTCGACGCCGGTGCGCGCGCGATTCTCGCGCCGCTCGGCTTTCGCCTTTGACGATGACCGAACCGGCGACGCTCGACGGTCTGCGCGTGCTGGTCACGCGCCCGGCCGAGCAGGCCGAGCCGCTGTGTCGGCTGCTGGAGCGTCATGGCGCCCGGGTCACGCGCTTGCCGTTGCAGGTCATCGAGCCGGTGCGCCAGGGGGCGAGCGCTGCAGCCCGATTGCAGCGGCAGCGGCAGGCGCGAGCATGGATCTTCACCAGTGTCAACGCCGTGCGCTACGCCCGTGCGCTCGATGCCGGGGTGTGGCCCACGTGCATCGCCGTCGGCCCGGCGACTGCCGCCGCGCTGCGGCAGGCCGGGATCGAGGAGGTGATCACACCGGCGCAACGGCACGACAGCGACGGGGTACTGGCGCTGGACCTGCTGCATGATGTGCGCGACCAGGACGTGGTGCTGGTCACCGGCGAAGGCGGGCGCGATGCGATCGAAACCGGGCTCGCCGCGCGCGCTGCGCGGGTCACGCGCGTGGAGGTCTACCGCCGGGTCGCGCTGCCGCATACGCCAGAAGCACTCGCGCGCGCCTGCGCCGACGTCGATGCCGCCGTCTTCACCAACGGCGAATCGCTGCGCCTGATGTTCACACGCATCGCCGACGATGCGCGACTGAGACTGCTCGACCTGCAACTGGTTGTGCCCAGCCGGCGTGTGGTAGAACAGGCGCTCGAACTCGGCTTCAGAACCGCGCCGCTGGTCCCCGAGCAAACGGGCGACGCCGGATACCTGCGCGTCCTCGAGCACTGGTGGCAGACCCGGGACAGGCCTTCCCGCATGACTGATCAAAACCCCAAGCAGGATTCCGAATCACCCCCGACGGACGCTGCGGCTACCATGGCCGCCGCCGTGCCCGAGGCCCCGACCGAGTCCGGCTCTGAGACGGGCGCCGCAGCCGGCGCCGAGGTTGCAGCAGCAGTGCCGACTGCGGCTGGACGGGGGCGCGCCGCCCTATGGGGACTGCTCGTGCTGCTGGTCGGCTTGGCGTTAGTCGCCGCTGTCGGCTGGGAAGGCTGGCGCCGGATCGAGGCGATGATGGCCGAGCGTGATGCACGCATCGACCGCCTGCAGGCCAGCGTCGATGCCGGCGGCGCGCAAGTCGAACGCCTGCAGACGCGTGTCGCCGATCAGGCCGTCGCGGTGCAGCGCAACGCCACGCAGATCGCGCGCTTCGGCGAGCGTCTCGATGCCCAGGACCAGGCGATTGGCCTTTTGCGCGAGGAGCTCGGTGGCGGCCGCATCCGTGTACAGCTCGCCGTCGTCGAGCAGTTGCTGCTGCTTGCCAACGACCGCTTGCAGGTCGGCCGCGAGGTCGACGCCGCGATCACCGCGCTCGAAGCCGCGGACACACGACTGGCGGCGCTCGCCGATCCGCGCTTGTTCGCGGTGCGCGAGGCGATCGCGCGCGAACGCACGGCATTGCAGGCGGTGCCGCGCGCCGATATTCCGGGCGCCGCGCTCGTGCTGGCGAGTCTGATCGAGCGGGCGATGCGGTTCGCACTCAAGGCGCAGGTGCCGGAGCGCTTCACGCCAGTGCCGCGCGCAGCCGACACAGACGAGGTCGAACCGACCTCACGCGGGCAGCGCGCGTGGCTCGCGCTGCGACGCGCGGTGTCCAGCGCGTTCACGATCCGTCGCGAAGCCGGGCCGCCGCCGCAGATGCTCAGCGATGAGCAGGACGCGCTGATCCGCCAAGTGCTCGCGCTCAAGCTCGAAGGCGCGCGCGCCGCGCTGCTACGTCGGGATGCTGCGACCTTCCGCGAGCTGTGTCGCTCGGCTTCGGCCTGGCTCGGGGAGTACTTCAGCGACGGTGATCCAGCCATCGAGGCCGCGCGTGCAGAGCTGACGCGGCTGCAGGATCTGCAGCTCGATCCGCCGCTGCCGGACATCAGCGCGAGTCTCGTGCTCCTCAGAGCGCAACTGGAGCCCGCACCGCAATGATCCGCACGCTGCTGATCGCGGTCGTCGCGCTGGCGCTGGGCGCCGCTGCAGCCTGGTATCTGCGCGACGAGACCGGCTATGTGCTGCTGGGCTTCCGCGGCTGGATCGTCGAGACCTCGCTGCTCGGCCTGCTGCTCGGGCTTGCGCTGCTGATGTTCGGCGTCTGGTTGCTGCTGCGCCTGCTGGTCAGTGGTGTGCGTCTGCCGCAGTCGTTACGCACGATGATGGAACGTCGCCGCCGCGAGCGCGCGCAGCGCTCCTTCGAGGCCGGGCTGCTGCATTTACTCGAAGGCGACTGGCAGCGCGCGGAAGTCGAACTGGTGCGCCGCGCCGCGGACCACCATGCCGCGCAGCTCAACTACCTGGCCGCGGCGCGCGCGGCGCAGCGCCTGGGCGCCGGCGAGCGGCGCGATCACTACCTGCGGCTCGCTACCAACCTGTCACCTCAGGTCGAACGTGCGGCCCTTTTGACGCGCGCCGAGCTGCAGATCGAGCGCGGCGAGTTCGTCGCTGCGCGCGAGTCCGCCGAGCGCTTGCGTCAGATCGATCCACAGCAGCCCTATGCCGCCGAATTGCTCGCCGAAGCGCTGAGCGGCCTCGGTGACTGGGAAGCGCTGCGGTGTCTGCTGCAGGAGCCTGCGGTCACCGCGAGACTCAATCCCGCCAAGCGCCGCAAGCTGCTGGAGCGTGCGCTGCTCGAACGCCTGCGCATGGCCGAGGGCGAGGCACGCCTGGAACGGCTCAAGGCCCTGTGGAGTGAAGCGCCGGCCGATGCACGCCAGTGGCCCGCCGTGCGTCTGCAGTATGCGCACAGTCTCGCGCGCCTCAACGCCCAGGCCGAAGCGATGGCGCTGGCCAGCGACACACTGGCGCGCGAGTGGGACGCGGGGCTGGCCGAGCTCTACGGCAGCCTCGAACCCGCCGACGTCGTCGCGCAGCTCGCGACCATCGAGCAGTGGCTGACGCGCTACGGCGAACGGCCGGAATTGCTGCTCGCCGCGGGTCGCGCCTGCCTGCGCAACCGTCTATGGGGCAAGGCGCGCAGCTATCTCGAAGCGGTGATCAGGCTCGCACCATCGGCGGCCGCGTATCTCGCGCTCGCCCGTGTCTGCGAGCAGACGCAACAGCCGGACGAGGCGCAAAGGCTCTACCGGCAGGGGTTGGAGTTGACGGTCGCGCCGTGAACGCCCGGGGGCTTTATGCCATTCCCGGCCAGGTTTCGTGGGCGTAGTCGAAGCTGTCGTAGAACAGGTGATCGGCGTCGAGGCCGGCGGCGGCAAAGGCTTGCTTGCCGGCGCGCACCATCGCCGGCGGCCCGGACAGATAGGCCGCAAAGCCGCGCAGCACGGGATGTGCCCGCAGCACGGCTTCGTGCACCAAACCGGTCGCGCCGTCCCAACCCGGTTCCGGTTCCGACAACACCGGCACGTAGCGTAGCCATGCATGCCTGCGCGACCACTGCGTGAGGCGTTCGTGTAGATACAGATCGCGCTGTGCGCGCACGCCCCAGTACAGATACACCCTGCGTTCGCACGCATCGCGCGTGAGGGCTTCGAGCATCGCGTGAATCGGCGCGATGCCGGTGCCGCCGGCCACCATCACCGTGGGCCGTGCGGCGTCATCGCGCAGATAGAACGCGCCGAGCGGGCCTTCGAAGCGCAGGATCGCGCGTTCCGGCATCTCATGCGCCGCCCACTGCGCGAAGCGTCCGCCGGGCGCGACGCGGATGTGAAGTTCCAGCGTCGGGTTCGTAGCGTCCACCTGCGGTGCGTTGGCCAGCGAAAAGCTGCGGCGGCGGCCGTCGTCGAGCAGCAGGTCGATGTACTGCCCCGGCATCCAGGTGAACGCGCCTGCGCTCGCACTGCCCCTCGGTAGCTTGAGGCTCAGGCCGAGCACGTCGTGCGCGAGCCAGGTCCGGGATTGCACGCGGCACGGCAGTTGCCGCGGCCGCAGTGCGTCGAGCTGCGGCGGCTGGTGCAGGTCGAGCAAAAGGTCCGAGCGCGGCCGGGCGAGGCACATCAGGATGTAGCCCGCTTCGACTTCCGCTGCGGACAGCCCCGGCGGCGGAAACGGATACTCCACAAGCCCTTCGAGCTTGCGCACGCGGCACGAGGCGCAGCCGCCGGATTGGCAGCCGAACGGCAGCGCGAGATGATGCCGCAGACCCGCCTGCAGCACGGTTTCGTCGGGCGAGACCTCGAAGACCGTTTCGCGGCCCGCCAACCGCACGCGATGTGTCATGCTCGCGGCACCATGAATGAACTCCAGCATCCGCCGCGCGCGTTGATCGCGGGTTGCGGCGACATCGGTTTGCGTGTGGCGCGACGTTTGCGCGCAGCGGGCGGCGAGGTTACGGCAATCCTGCGCGACCCGCAAAAGCGCGCGCCGCTCGATGCGATCGGCGCTGCGGTGCGCATCGACGATCTCGATCGACCCACCGACGCCGGTGATTGGCCGTGGCTGTTCTGGTTCGCGCCGCCGCCGCCCGAGGGCGAGATCGATGCGCGGCTGCGCGGCTGGCTCGCGGCGCAGCGCGGGCGTATCGGCCGCGTCGTCTACATTTCCACGTCCGCGGTGTACGGCGACTGCGACGGTCGCTGGATCGACGAGGACGAACCGCTCAAGCCACAAAGCGCGCGAGGCCGGCGGCGTCTCGACGCGGAAAAGGTACTCGCCAACTGGTGCCGCGCGACCGGCGCGCAGCACGTGATTCTGCGTGTGCCCGGCATCTACGGCCCCGGCCGCTGGCCGCTGCAGCGTCTTAGTGCCGGGCTGCCGGTGCTCCGCGCCGAGGACGCGCCGTACAGCAATCGCGTGCACGCCGATGATCTCGCCGCGGCCGCGGTGCTGGCCGCTGCGCGCGGTGTGGATGGGCACGCCTACAACATCGCCGATGGTGAGCCGACGACGATGACCGACTACTTCACGCAGGTTGCGCGTCGCTTCGGCCTGCCCGAGCCACCGGTGGTCGATCGCGCCGAGGCGCGGCGCGTCTTCACCCCGGCGATGTGGTCGTTCATGGAGGAGTCCAAGCGGCTGCGCATCGAGCGCGCCCGCACCGAGCTCGGCTTTGCGCCGCGTTATCCGAATCTGGCAGCCGGTCTGGCCGCCGCGGATGGTTGATCGCACCGGCCGGGTACACGGTCGCGATCCGCGCCTCCCGCGCAAAGATGCGCGCGATGAGCCTGATCGACGAGTTCGGGCCGCTCGCGATGCGCGGCAACGTGATCGATCTTGCCGTCGGCGTGGTCATCGGCCGGCCTTCGGCGAGATCGTCTCGTCGCTGGTCGGTGAGATCTCGACGAGCCGCTGAGCGGATCAGCGCGACGCGACGCGACGCAGTACCGGCCGGCGCTGCTGAAGCAGCTCGTGCTCACGCGCCTTGAGCAGGCGCAGGCAGTCCTCGAAGGTACGCGAGATCCGCGTCTGGTTGCGGATGCGTTCGAGCTTGGGCCAGGTGGCGCGCTCGCCGGAGCGCACGTAGCGCTGGATGTCTTCCGGCGTCGGGTTGGTGAACGTGCGCAGCACGCGTCGTGGCGTGCTGCGCGGGTAGATGTTGATGTCGCCCGAGTAGCGCTGGCGCACGACGTTGTCGATCTTGCCGAGGACGCGGCCGCTGCCGTAGGGATCCAGATGCTTGCGCGCCAGCGACAGCGCGCCGCTGCCGCCGGACTTGACCAGCTCGGCGGCCAGCGGCACGACCCCGCGACGGCCCTGCTGCTCGCGGTCGATCCGCGCCATGAACGGCACGATGTGCGGATTGGTCTGGCTGACGATGTAGTGGTTGACGTTGTGCAGCCGCGCGATGCGCAGCATCGGCAGATCGGCGGAGAGGGTGCCGTCGATCCAGCGCTTGCCGGGCATGTACGGCACGATCTGGCCTTCGTAGTCGCGCGCCTGCAGCGCCACCGGCGGGAACACGCCGGGGACTGCGCACGAGGCCAGCACCGCGCGGCGCAGGATCACGTGCGGCGCGGTCAGGTAATTGAGCAGCCGGCCCTGCTGGTGCGGCTCGGCCGGCGACACGGTGACGCAGATGATGCGCTTGCTGTAATCGAAGGCTTCGACGAAGCTCCGGTCGCCGATGTTCGCGGCGAGACAACGTTCGAGCTGCGCGCCGTCCATCATGGCGCCGCCCTTGAGCGCTTCACGCAGGCCCAGGGCGCGGAAGGCATCAAGGTCGAGGCCGCCGGGCTGGAACAGGGCGTCGATTTCCTCGTCGAGCCGTGTGCCGACGGTGGCGGCGATGATCGAGCCGGCGCTCGATCCGGAAATCACACGGGGCAGCAACTGCGCTTCGTGCAGGGCCTTGATCACGCCCAGATGGAACAGGCCCAGCGTGCCGCCGCCGGACAGCAGCAGCGCCGAGCGGCCGAAGGCCATGGCGGTGCGCTTGAAGAACTGGATCTTGTCCTCGAAGCCGAAGTCGGGGAAGTCCCCGGCGCAGACGAAGTCCAGACAGCGCGTGACTTCGGCGATGTACTCCTCGATCAGGCGCTTGGTGCCGACACGGGCAATGCCGTAGAGCGCCGGGTTGGACATGTTGCCGAGATTGCCGTGCAGCCCCTCGTAGAGATCGAAGGCGAGCTGACGCGCGTCGCCGGCCTGGCGCAGGCGGCGCAGCGCGGTGAGCCGCTCGCGGATCAGCAGGTAGTCGTAGTCGTCGCTGGTATCGTCCTGCTTCCAGTCCTCGGCACCTTCGAGGCGGTCGAGTTCGAGCGCGATCTCGCGCCAGCTTCGGTAGTCGGCGGCGTTGTCGAGGTCCTGGATCCGCTGGGCGATGAGCTTGCGGGACATTCTGGGGGGCATCCTCATCGCCGCCGAGTGTAAGCGATTTGGTGCACTGCGGAAGACGGGTTCGTTCACCTTTCGTCGGCGACGAACGTCTAAGCTGTCGCGTCTCTGGTACTCGACATCGCCCATGGACCCCGTCGTCATCACCTTGTCGTGGTTGGCCGTCGTCGCCTTGATCGCGGTCGGCATCGCCGGTGCGGTGCTGCCGGCGCTGCCCGGCGTGCCCTTGGTCTTCGTCGGTCTGTGGCTCGCGGCGTGGATCGACGGTTACGCGCGCGTGGGTAGCGGCACGCTGGTCGTGCTCGGCGTGCTGACGGCGCTGGCGCTACTGATCGACTTCGTCGCCTCGGCGCTCGGCGCCAAGCGCGTCGGCGCCAGTCCCAAGGCGGTTACCGGCGCTGTGCTCGGCAGCCTGGTCGGCCTGTTCTTCGGCTTGCCAGGCATCATCCTCGGGCCCTTCGTCGGCGCGGTACTCGGCGAGTTGGCGACGCAGCGCAATTTCGATCACGCCACCCGCGTCGGCATCGCCACGTGGATGGGTTTGCTGTTCGGCACCATCGCCAAGCTGGTGACCTCGCTGGTGATGGTCGGGATCTTCGTGTTCGCCTACTTCTGGTGAGGTGCTGATCAGTCCTGCGGTACTTGCAGCGTCTGTCCCACCTTGATCAGGCTCGACGTGCCGAGCCCATTGGCGCGGCGCAGCGCCTCGATGCTGACGTCGTACTCACGCGCGATCGACGACAGCGTCTGCCCGCTGCGGACGCGGTGTTCGCGCGTGATGGGCGCGCGGCCCTCGACCGGAATGTCCAGGCGCTGACCGACGCGGATCAACGATGAGGACAAGCCGTTGGCCGCGCGCAGGCTCGCCTCGCTGACGCGGTAGCGGCGCGCGATGGCGGCCAGCGTGTCGCCGCGGCTGACGATGTGCACGGCGGCCTCGCGTCGCGCTGCCTGAATCTGCGAGCGGGTCAGGGCCGGCTTGGATTCGCCCACGGCGACGCTGATCGGCCCCGGTCGCGCTTCTTCGCGAGGCGGCACCTTGATCACCTGACCGATGCGGATCATCGAACCGCGCAGGCCGTTGACCCTCTGTAGCGCTTCGACGGAGGTGCGGTACTCGCGCGCGATGCCGCCCAGCGTCTCGCCCTTGCGCACCTTGTGCAACAGAAAGTAGACGCGCTGGCTGTCGAAGCGCTCGTGCTCGCCCAGACGCGCGTAGCCGACTTCGAAACTGCGCGCGGAGCCTGCCGGAACACGAATCAGATGGCCTGGTGGCACGTACAGCTTGCCGTCGATCACATCGGGTCGATAGGCCGGATTGAGCTTGCGGAACAGCTCGTCGTCACCGCCACTCAAGCGGCGCAGCGTCTCGTAGGGCACGTAGTGCTTGGTCTCGACGATCTCGAACTCGATCGGATCGAGCCCGGCCGGCCGGTCGCTGCGCTGACGCCATTCGCGTTCGAGTTCGACGGCCGCGAGAAACTCGGCGTAATAGTTCTTGCCGGCGAAGCCCCAGCGAGGATGGTTGCCGCGCTCGATCAGGTCGACCAGGGTCTTGCCGTTGATCGCCTTGAGACCACGGGCGATGCCGTAGCGGCCGTGATTGTAAGCGGTCACCGCCAGCGGCCAATCCTGCAGCAGGGCATAGTCGTCGCGCAGGTGGCGTGCGGCGGCATCGGTCGAGGTCCAGGGATCGCGGCGGTCGTCGACCACCTCGTCGAGCCGCATGTACAGCTTGGCCGAGGCTGGAATGAACTGCCAGACGCCGGCGGCGTGCGAGCGCGAGTAGGCCTCGACGTTGAAGCTGGATTCGACGATCGGAAGCCGCGTGAGTGCTTTGGGCAGTCCGTAGCCGGCGAAGATCTGCTCCATGTACGGCAGATACGCGTCGGCGACCTGCAGCGCCCGCTCGGTGCGCTCCTTGATGCCGCGCTGTGTGCGGATGGTGCCGCGCAGCCGGGCAAAGCGGTCGTCACCGGGCTGATCCTTGAACAGCTCGAAGATGCGCCGCTCCTCGGCGTTCATCGACTGCGGTGCATGGCGCTTGGCGTGCACCGAAGCGATCAGGCGCTCCATCGCCTCGCGCGCATCCTGGTCGGCCTTGCGTCGGTAGTTGTCGAACTGCGCTTCCGACATCGTCGCGGCCTTGCCGCGGTGATCGATCACGCGCAGCACCTTCCATGGAATCTCGCTCGAATGCACGATGGTCTGCAGCTCGGAGTAGCCGCCGAAGACCTGTTTCCAGAACTGGACTTTGGCTTCGATCTGGCGATAGCGCGGGAACAGCACATCGAAGGAGGCTGCGCCGTGCGAGGCCGTGGCCGTCTGCGTCGCCTCGGAGCGCTCCCCCGGCGCGGCCGACGACGCAGCGGCACTCGCCGCCGCGGAGCCCAGGAGCATGCCGACACTCAAACCCATGTGCCGCAACACGGCCCCCACCACTCCGCTGACTCCCACGATACGCATCCCGCGACGGCGCAGCCGTCAGTGCAGTTGGAACTGGCGCGAAATGGTAGTTGGCGCGTCGCGCACGGGCAACGACGCGCGCGATCCGGCGATGCGGTTAAGCTAGCCGCTCACTCGATCCATCGACCGAGCCCGCCATGGCGCAACCATTTCCCGCCATCGAGCCGTACCACACACTTCGCCTCAAAGTGTCCGATCTACACGAGCTGCACATCGAGGAGTGCGGCAATCCACAAGGCCAGCCGGTGGTGTTCGTGCACGGCGGCCCGGGCGGCGGCGTCGAGCCCTGGCATCGGCAGTTCTTCGATCCGCAGAAGTACCGCATCGTGCTGTTCGATCAGCGCGGCTGCGGCCGCTCCACGCCGTATGCCGAGCTGCGCGAGAACACGACTTGGGATCTGGTCGCCGACATGGAGCGTATCCGCGCCGAGTTGGGCATCGAGCGCTGGGTCGTCTTCGGCGGCTCCTGGGGTTCGACGCTCAGCCTGGCTTACGCCCAGACCCACCCGCAGCGTTGCAAGGCGCTGATCCTGCGCGGCATCTTCTTGCTGCGCGAAGCCGAGATCCGCTGGTTCTATCAGGACGGCGCGAGCTGGATCTTTCCCGATGCCTGGGCGGAGTTTCTGCGGCCGATTCCCGAGGCCGAGCGCACCGATCTGGTCAAGGCGTACTACAAGCGTCTGACCAGCCCGGATCCTGTCGTGCGTCGCGAGGCGGCCAAGGCCTGGAGCATCTGGGAGGGGTCGACCAGCAAGCTGTTCCCGAGTCCGGAGATGGCGGCACGCTTCGGCGAGTACCGCTTCGCCGAAGCCTTCGCGCGCATCGAATGCCACTACTTCATCCACAAGGGCTTCTTCGATCGCGACGATCTGCTGCTCGCCAACGCGCACAAGCTGCGCGGGATCCCCGGCGTGATCGTGCAAGGCCGCTACGACGTGGTGTGTCCGATGAAGTCGGCCTGGGATCTGCACCGCGCCTGGCCGGAGGCGGAGTTCCATGTCGTCGCCGACGCCGGCCATGCGGCCAGCGAGCCGGGCATCCTGTCGCGCCTGGTCGACGCGACTGAGCGTTTCGCCACTTTGTAGTTACAGCGCGAGCCCCTCGTCGCGCTTGATCGCTTCGAGCACCAGGCTGGAGCGCACGTCCTTGACGCCCGGCAGGCCGATCAGCACCTTCATCGAAAACTCGGCGAAGGCTTGGAGATCGGCCACCTGCACGTGCAGAAGGAAGTCCAAGTCCCCGGTCATCACGTAACAGGCGCGCACCTCGGCACGGGCGCGGATCGCCTCCTCGAACGCGAGCGTCACATCGCGCGACTGGCGCTCGATGCTCACCCGCACGAAGGCCTCCACGCGCCGGCCCAGGGCCGCGGGGTCGAGGATCGCGGCATAGCGCTGGATGACGCCGATGTCCTCGAGCTTGCGTACGCGGCGCTGGCAGGCGGTCGGCGACAGCGACACCCGTTCGGCGAGTTCGACCATCGGCAAGCGGCCGTCGCGCTGCAGCTCGCGCAGGATGCGCAGATCGGTGCGGTCGAGATCCGGGCGCATGAAATCACACCGACATCGAGAATACTCGCAGAATATCACCAAGAAATGTGCGACTGACGCGCGAAATTGCAGAAATGCTGCGCCGAAACCGCGCTAAGCTGGCTCCATCCCTGCGGACCGGCGGAGGCGAGCATGTTCGGGGCCCACACCACCAGCGGCCTGCGCGGTGACTACTCGCGCGCGCGCGCCGATTTCACCGTCGAGCAGTCCTGGCAGACCTATGGCGAGGCCGATCATGCGCTGTGGCGCCGGCTGTACGCGCGCCAGTCGCAGCTGGTCCGGCACTACGCCTGCCGCGCGTTCGCCGACGGTCTGGCGCGTGCCGACTGCGCGGACGCGATTCCGGATCTGGCGCGCGTCAACCGCGCGCTCACGCGCGCGAGCGGCTGGCAACTGGTCGCCGTGCCCGGCTTCATCCCGGACGAGCAGTTCTTCCGTCACCTGGCGGCGCGGCGCTTCCCGGTGACGGTGTGGCTGCGCAAGCCCGAGGAATTGGACTACCTCGTCGAGCCCGACATCTTTCACGACTTCTTCGGCCACGTGCCGATGCTGTTCGATCGTGCTTTCGGCGACTTCATGCAGGCCTACGGCGAAAAGGGACTGCGCGCGCTCGCGGTCGGCGCGCTGCCGCACGTTGCGCGGTTGTACTGGTACACCGTCGAGTTCGGCCTGATCGACGCCGAGGACGGCCTGCGCGCCTTTGGTGCCGGCATTCTCTCGTCCGGCGGCGAGACGCCGTATGCGGTCGAAAGCCCCACGCCGCTGCGCGTACGCTTCGACCTGCGCCGCTGCATGCGCACGCGCTACCGGATCGACGACTTCCAGAAGACCTACTTCGTGATCCGCGCGATCGACGAACTCAAGGACACGGTGGCGCAAGACCTGGTGCCGCTGTTGCAAAGCCTCGTGCTCGAACCCGAGCTGGAACCCGACCGGCTCTACCCCGGCGACGAGCCGGTGCCGCCGCGCGCGTGCCGGCCTGAAGCGCAAGGCGCGATGCGCGCGTCCCCCGCGCCGAGGTCCCGCATCAAAGTCCCGGGTGAGTCCGGGGCGGAGCATCATCTGTCATGAGCACACCAGCACCCGCGGCCGCGCCGCACAACCCGCTCGGCACCGACGGCTTCGAGTTCGTCGAGTACACCGCGCCGACCCGCGCCGGCATCTTAGAGCTGCACCGGCTGTTCGAGATGATGGGCTTCACCGCGGTGGCCCGGCACCGCAGCAAGGACGTGACGCTCTATCGTCAGGGTGACATCAACTTCCTGGTCAACGGCACGCCTTACACGCACTTCGAGCAGTTCGCCAAGGCGCACGGCCCCAGCGCCTGCGCGATGGGCTGGCGCGTCAAGGATGCAGTCAAGGCCCACGCGCACGCGCTCGCGCAGGGCGCGGTGCCCTTCGACACCAAGCCCGGCTTCATGGAACTGCGCCTGCCGGCGCTCTATGGCATCGGTTCGAGTGTCCTGTATCTGATCGACCGCTATGGTCCCGAGCACTCGATCTACGACGTGGACTTTCGTTTCTTCGACGGCGTCGAGCGCGTGCCGAAGGGCGTCGGTCTGACCGTGATCGACCACCTCACCCACAACGTCGAGCGCGGCAACATGGACACTTGGGCCGGTTTTTACGAGCGCATCGGCAACTTCCGCGAGATCCGCTATTTCGACATCGAGGGCAAGCTCACCGGATTGGTGTCTCGGGCCATGACCTCGCCGTGCGGCAAGATCCGCATCCCGATCAACGAGAGCGCCGACGATCAGTCGCAGATCGAGGAATTTCTGCGTCAGTACCGCGGCGAGGGCATCCAGCACATCGCGCTCGCCACCGACGACATCTACGCGACGGTCGAGGCGCTGCGCGCGCGTGGCGTGCAGTTCATGGACACGCCCGACGGCTACTACGATCAGGTGGACCGGCGCGTGCCGCGGCACGGCGAGCCGCTCGCGCGGCTGCGCGAACTGCGCATCCTGATCGACGGCGCGCCCGCCGAGGGCATTTTGTTGCAGATCTTCACCAGCACCGTCATCGGCCCGATCTTTTTCGAGATCATCCAGCGCAAAGGCAACGAGGGCTTCGGCGAGGGCAACTTCAAGGCCTTGTTCGAATCGATCGAGGACGACCAGATCCGGCGCGGCGTGATCAAGAGCGAGGCCGCATGAAGAAGTGGATCTACCGCCCGATCGTCGAGGGCCTGGCCTCGCGACAGGCGCACGCCGATCTGCCCGCAGGCACGGTCGAGCGCGAGCTCGGCAAGGAAGGCTTCTTCGGCCCGGCGACGCAGATGATCCATCCGCGCCCGCCGACCGGCTGGACGAGCTGGGAAGGCCCCTTGCGGCCGCGCGCCTTCGACCTTTGCAAGCTCGCCGCGGCCGCGGCCTGTCCGTGGGATGCGCCGGTGGTGTTGCACAACCCGCATCTGTGCCTGCGCCACTGGGTCTGCGCGCAGCCCATGCAGGCGCTCGTGCGCAACGCCGATGGCGACGAGCTGCTGTTCCTGCACCAAGGCGATGCCGAGCTCTACTGCGACTACGGTCATCTGAGTCTGGTCGCCGGTGACTACGTCGTGCTGCCGCGCGGCACGATGTGGCGCATCGATTGCGTGCAGCCGACGACGTGGTTGTTGATCGAGGCGACCAATTCCAGTTACCAGCTGCCGGACAAGGGGCTGATCGGCGAGCACGCGATCTTCGATCCGGCGCTGTTCGACTATCCCCGCATCGACGAGGCATTCCGGGCGCAGCAGCAGGGCGCGCTGGGCGCACGCGACTGGCGCGTGCGGATCAAGCGCGGCAACCGCATCTCCACCGTGACCTATCCGTACAACCCGCTCGATGCGCTCGGCTGGCACGGCACGCTGATGCCGGTGCGCATCAACGTGAGGGACATCCGTCCGCTGATGTCGCACCGCTACCATCTGCCACCCAGCGCGCACACGACCTTCGTCGCGCACCGCTTCGTCGTCTGCACCTTCGCGCCGCGCCCTTTCGAGACCGATCCGGGTGCGATCAAGGTGCCGTTCTTCCACAACAACGACGACTACGACGAAGTGCTGTTCTACCACGCCGGCGACTTCTTCTCGCGCGACAACATCCATCCCGGCATGATGACGCTGCACCCGTGCGGGTTCACGCACGGACCGCATCCCAAGGCGCTGCAGAACATGCTGGTGCAGAAGAAGCCGGCGACCGACGAATACGCGGTGATGATCGACGCACGCGACGCGCTCGAGGTCGGCGACGACATGCCCAGTGTCGAGTGGACCGACTACCATCGCTCCTGGCGCAGCGACTGACTTGCAGTGTCAACCGGCCCAGGCAAGGGTCGGAAGACAACGCTGCACCGCCTTCGCCTCGGCGGCCCTGCGCCGGTCGCCGGACGACTGTCCGGTCCGATGGCGAAACGCGCTGTGAAACGCGCTCTGCTCGGCGCAGCCGAGCATGAACGCGATCTGGCAGAGCTGGACGTCGGGGACTTGCAGCATGGTGCTCGGTCTGTGCCTCCACCGGGGTGCGCGATGCCTCGTCCGAGGACAGGATCGGTAGCTCCAGAGCCGCAGCGTCGAAGACCAGCGCCGTGCGCGCGGCGCCCAAGCGCGGCGTCCCGCCGAAAACCCGTGTGTAGCCGGACACGTCTACCGCCTACGGAAACTGAAAGTGCGCGTCGAAACTCAAGGCCGGCCGGTTTGCGAGCCAGCGGACGAAGTGCGCGCGCCGCCAGCATGTGCTGAGGAATCACGGGATCGGGTGGCGCACCATGGGGCGCGGTCCATCGCCGGTGGGCGCGACCGCGAGATCCACCCGCCGGTGGTTCGGAGCAGGAGGTGCACGTGAACAAAGCCATGCGCCAGCTAGCGGCGCTCGCAGTATCGGCTGTCGTGATCTCGGGCTGCGCCGCCGGTAGCGGTCCGCAACCCCCGATCGACGAAGGTCCGCCGCCCGAGCTGCGCTCCTACGCGGTGCGCGGCAGCGCCGACAAGCTGCCCCTGATCCAGGTGGAGCAGATCGACAGCCGCTCGAACGATGGCCGCTTTCGCATCGAGTGGGAGGTCGGCGGCGCCAGGGCCTATGCCGCGGACCTGTATGTCAGCGAAGACCCGTATCCGCCGCTGTTTTCCTTCAGTGATGCGCAGGGGGACGTACGGATCTCCTCGCTGTACTGCTGGGTCGGGGATCCCGACTGCCGGCTGCGGCATGTGCTGAACTGCCGCTTCGATCCGCACAATGTCCTGCAATGCGACGGACAGGGCGCGGTCGACCTGACGCACTGGCTCGGCGAGTTGCCGCGAAAGGTCTGGCTCGTGCTCGAGGCCTGCAACCGGCAAGCCGATGCGACGCGCTGCGCCGCCAACGCGGTCGAGGTGGAGTTTCGGTGAACGCGATGAATGCGGCCCGCGATCCGACCGACCCCGGCGTAATTTGACGCCGTCGGATCCGTCGGTGCCGCTCAGGGGCACAGTTCACCGCCACCGCAGAAATCTCCGATGGCGGCTCGCTGGACGTCACCGCACAGGTGAACCGGTCCTCCTCCAACCCGGACGCGGCAACGACCGGCAACGCCAGTGGTTCCGAAGGCAAGGCCACGGCCGGGAGGCTATCGCGCACGCAGTTCGCCGGCGGCACCTGCGGCATCGCCACACGCGCCGCGCTCGACGCGCAGCGTGCCACACCCGATCCCTGCGGGTGAGCCGCGCGCGGAACGACTACCATGGTGCGTGGCGCACCGACCGATTCATAAAACGAACGATGAAGCTTGCGAGCCTCAAGGACGGCAGCCGCGACGGCCGCCTCGTCGTCGTCTCCACCGATTTGACTCGCTGCGTGCCGGCGACCGGCATCGCGCCGACCTTGCAGGCCGCACTCGATCGCTGGGACCAGACCGAGCCGGCGCTGCGCGCGCTTGCACAGCGCCTGGACGCCGGCGGCTGTGGCGACGAGGCCGAGGTCTTCCACCCCATCGCCTGCCACTCGCCGCTGCCTCGTGCCTACCAGTGGGCCGACGGCTCGGCCTACGTCAACCATGTGGAGCTGGTGCGCCGCGCGCGCGGCGCCGAGCTGCCGGACAGCTTTTGGACTGATCCGCTGATCTACCAGGGCGGCAGCGACAGCTTTCTCGATCCGATGGGGCCGATCGAGGCCGCGAGCGAGGACTGGGGTATTGATCTAGAAGCCGAGATCGCAGTGATCACCGGTGACGTACCGATGGGCGTCACCCCCGAAGCGGCGCGCAACTGCATACGGCTGGTGATGCTGGTCAACGACGTCTCGCTGCGCAATCTGATCCCGGCCGAGCTGGCCAAGGGCTTCGGCTTTTTCCAGTCCAAACCTTCGAGCGCGTTCTCGCCGGTCGCGGTCACGCCGGACGAACTCGGCGCCGCCTGGGACGGCGGCCGCGTGCATCTGCCGCTACGCTCCAGCATCAATGGCCACGTGCTCGGCGTGCCCAATGCCGGCGTCGACATGACCTTCGACTTCCCGACGCTGATCGCGCACGCGGCCAAGACGCGCAAACTGGCGGCCGGCAGCATCATCGGTTCCGGCACGGTCTCCAACCGCGATGCCGGCGGCGGGCCGGGCAGGCCGGTCGCGGACGGCGGCGTCGGCTATTCCTGCCTTGCCGAGGTACGCATGATCGAGACGCTGTTGCACGGCAAGCCGCGGACGCCGTTCCTGCGCTTCGGCGATCAGGTGCGCATCGAGATGCTCGACGCGCAGGGACGCTCGATCTTCGGCGCGATTGAACAGGTGGTTGCGCGCCACCGGCCCTGAAGCGAAGGAGGACTCGATGCTCAAGCTCTATTCCTACTGGCGTTCGTCGGCCAGCTACCGCGTGCGTATCGCGCTCAACCTCAAGGGCCTGCCGTACGAGATCGTGCCGGTACACCTCGTGCGCGATGGCGGACAGCAGTTCTCGGCCGCGTACCGCGCGCTCAATCCGCAGTCGCGCGTGCCGCTGCTGGTCGATGGCGACTTCGTGCTCAACCAGTCTCTGGCGATTCTCGACTACCTGGAGGCCCAACATCCGCAGCCGGCGCTCTTGAGCGGCGATGCGCGCACCAAGGCACGTATCCGCGCGTTCTGCCTGACCATCGTCGCCGACATCCAGCCGCTGCAGAACACCTCGGTGCTGAAGTATCTCGGCCAGACGCTGCAGGTGGGCGAGGATGCGCGCACGGCCTGGCTGCGACACTGGATCACGCGCGGGCTCGCCGCGCTCGAGGAAGGTTTGCGCGACGTGCCGGATGCGCCCTTCGTCTTCGGCGCATCGCCGAGCTGGGCCGATTGCGTGCTGGTGCCGCAGATCTATGCGGCGCAGCGTTTCGGCTGTGACGCCGCGCGCTATCCGCGGCTCGCGCGCGTGGCTGCGCACTGCGCGACGCTGCCGGCCTTCCAGCGCGCGCACCCGGACGCGCAGCCCGACGCCGGCGCTTGAGGGCAGGGTCGCGCCGGCCCGGCCTTCGGCGTCGCCGGATCTTCGCCCCGGGTCACGGCTGTCGACCGGCGCGCAGGCGTTTCATTTCCTCGGCATGGCGCAGGCGCAGTTCGCGGCGCAACTGCGCCTCCTCGAACCGGTGCTTCTCGGCGGCCGACTCCGGCTTGAGCGGCGGAACCGGCACCGGCTTGCCGTCGGCGTCGACGGCGACGAAGGTCAGATAGGCCGACAGGATGTGGCGCCGCTCGCCGCCGCCGGCGCGCTCGGCCTCGACCTTGCAGCCGACTTCCATCGACGTCGTCCACGCACGATTGACCGAGCAGTTGAAGATCAGCACGTCGCCGCGTTTGGCCGGGGCGATGAAGTGCACCGCGTCGACGCTCGCGGTCACGCAGACGCCGCCGGCGTGACGGTCCGCGGCGACCGCGGCGAAGCGGTCCATCAAGGCCATGATCTGGCCGCCGAACACCGTGTCGTTGGCGTTCAGATCGTTCGGAAACACCATGTAGACCTGTTCGCGCACGGCGGAGTGGCTCACCGGCTTGGCCGGGACATCACCGATATCCTGCATTTTGCTCCCACCTTTGCTGACGTTTGCCGCGCCGGATGCCGACGCCGCCGGCACCGGGTTGCGGCGTATCGTGCAGCAGCGAGACGGCCGCGCGCCAAGGTCCGTGGCCGTCTGCACACACAGCCACGGATGGAAGGGACTCGGACCGATGACCACGGCAGCGCTCGCCGTCGAACGGCACTATGCCATCACGCGCGATGCCGTGCCCTTGGTCGTGGCCCGCTTCGTCTGCCACCAGCCGCGACGCGCCTGCCTGCTCCTCAGCGACCCCGCGCTCGATCGCTCGTTCTGGATGCGGGGGGCGCCGTCGGCGATCGAGCACCTGCTGGGTCGCGGCTGCGAGGTATTCGTGGCCGAGCTGCGCGGCTGCGGTCTGTCGGCAGCGGCCGGCGCGCCGACGGCGCGTCGCCTGCACGACCACGTGGCGCTCGACGTTCCGGCCTTGGTCGCCGCCATACGCCGCCTCAGCACGCCGCTGCCGCTGTACGGGGTGGGCCACCGCCGCGCGGCCACGCTCGCCCTCAATGCCGGCGGTTTCGACGGCGTCGTCGGCCTCGACGCCGCGCCGCTACCGGGAATGGCCGCGGGTGCGGGTGCATCCGTCGCGCTGCTGGTGGCCGGCGCCGATGACGCGCGCGCGCAGCGCGACGGTCGGGAGCTGGCTGCGCTCTTCGGTGCTCGGCAGGGCGAGGTCCACACCGCGGCGTCGCGCCGCTCTGGGCTCATCGTCGATGGCGAGGCCGCGCGTGCGCTGTGGTCAAAGGTGGTCGCCTGGCTGGATGCCGCGGCGCGCCCGGCAACGCCCGATCTCGTCGACGCCGGTTCGGGTTAGCTCCGCTGCAGTCGCAGCGGTAGGCGCGTCGTGTTCACCGTTTGACTCATCGAGATCGACGAGCTGATCTCCTGTACGCCGTCGATCTGCGACAGCTTCTGCCAGAAGAACTGCTCGTACTCCTCGATGCTGCCGACGAGGATCTTGAGCAGAAAATCGACGTCGCCCATCAGCGTGTGACACTCGATCACCTGCGGGAACAGTTTCACCGCGGCAAGGAAGTTCGGCAGCACGTCGCGGCCGTGACGCGCCATCTTCACGTGTGCGATCACCATCACGCCGAGCCCGACCTTGCGGTGATCCAGCAAGGCGACGCGCGCGCGGATCACGCCGCTGTCGGTGAGCTTCTGGATGCGCCGCCACACCACCGTGCGCGACGAGGCCACCTGCTCGGCGATGTCGGCGATCGGCAGGGTAGCGTCGCGCTGCAATAGATCGAGGATGCGCAGGTCGAGCGCATCGAGTTCCGGGTTCATGTGTTCCGATCTTACGCCTTTGAGGGGAACGATGTTCCACGGATACGGATTCTGGGTAGAAATCAGGGACGAATGTGCGCCGGCGCACTTCTAGAATGTTTCGCGTGCATGGTGAGGAGACTGGCATGGCAGACAACAAGCCGAAACGTGCCCGGCCGCAGGTTTCGCAGGCGCTGCGCCTGCACGTCCCCGAGCCCGCCGCGAGGCCGGGAGACGACCCCGACTTCAGCTACGTGCGAGTGCCCAAGGCCGGTGCGCTCGAGCGCCCGGCCATCGACACCGCCGAGCCGGCGCTGCGCCCCTACGCCGAAAGCCTGGTGCGTGTGCTCGACGAAGAGCACCGCGCCGTCGGCGACTGGAATCCGCGGCTCGACGCCGACACCCTGCGCCGCGGTCTGCGCCACATGCTGCTCACCCGCATCTTCGACGACCGCATGCTGCGCGTGCAGCGCCAGGGCAAGACCTCGTTCTACATCAAGTCCACGGGCGAGGAGGCGGTCGCGGTCGCGCAGGCCTACGCGCTGCATCCGGACGACATGCTGTTTCCGAGCTATCGCCAGCAGGGCCTTTTGATTGCGCGCGGCCATTCGCTCGTCGACATGATGTGCCAGGTCTACAACAACACGCGCGATCGTCTCAAAGGGCGGCAGTTGCCGATCATGTACTCGGTGCGCGAGAAGAACTTCTTCTCGATCTCCGGCAACCTCGGCACGCAGTTTCCGCAGGCGGTCGGCTGGGCAATGGCCTCGGCGATGAAGGGCGACACGCGCATCGCCGCCAGTTGGGTCGGCGAGGGCACCACGGCGGAAGCAGACTTCCACTACGCCTTGACCTTTGCGGCGGTCTACCAGGCCCCGGTGATCCTCAACGTGGTCAACAACCAGTACGCGATCTCCTCGTTCCAGGGCTTCGCCGGTGGCGAGCATGCGACCTTCGCGCAGCGCGCGATCGGTTACGGCCTTCCCGGCATCCGTGTGGACGGCAACGACTTTCTCGCGGTCTACGCGGTCACGCAGTGGGCGGCCGAGCGCGCGCGCGCCAATCACGGTGCGACGCTGATCGAGCTGTTCACCTACCGCGCCGCCGCGCACTCGACCAGCGACGATCCCTCCGCCTACCGGCCCGAGAACGAGTTCGCGCGCTGGCCGCTCGGGGATCCGATCGAGCGGCTCAAGCAGCACCTGATCGCCATCGGCGAATGGAGCGAAGCGCAGCACGAGCAGTTGGCCAAGGACCTCGACGACGAGGTGCGCGCCGACCTCAAGGAGGCCGAGAGCTACGGCACGCTGTCCACGCCGCCGGCGAGTCCCAAGACCATGTTCGAGGACGTGTTCAAGGAAATGCCCGCGCACCTGATCCGGCAGCGGCAAGAGATGGGGTACTGACGATGCCGAAGATGAACATGATCCAGGCGATCAACTCCGCGCTCGACGTGATGCTCGGTCGCGACGACAACGTCGTCGTCTTCGGCGAGGACGTCGGTTATTTCGGTGGCGTGTTCCGCTGCACCGCCGGCCTGCAGAAGAAGTACGGCAAGACGCGGGTGTTCGACACGCCGATCGCCGAGGGCGGCATTCTCGGCGTGGCCATCGGCATGGGCGTCTACGGTCTGCGGCCGGTGCCGGAGATCCAGTTCGCCGACTACATCTACCCGGCCTTCGACCAGCTCGTGTCCGAGGCCGCGCGCTTGCGCTACCGCTCGGGCGGCGAGTACTGGGCGCCGATCACGGTGCGCGCGCCCTGCGGCGGTGGCATTTTCGGCGGGCAGACGCATTCGCAGTCGCCGGAGGGCATCTTCACCCACGTCAGCGGCCTGAAGACGGTGATGCCGTCGAACCCCTATGACGCCAAGGGTCTGCTGATCGCGGCGATCGAGGACGACGATCCGGTGATGTTCTTCGAGCCCAAGCGCATCTACAACGGGCCGTTCGACGGTCATCACGACCGACCGTTGCAGCCGTGGTCGAAGTTCCCGCAGAGCGAAGTGCCCGATGGCTATTACCGCATCGACCTGGGCAAGGCCGCGGTCGCCCGGCCGGGCAGCGAGGTCACCGTGCTCGCCTACGGCACGATGGTGCATGTCAGCGTCGCCGCCGTGGAGGAAGCCGAGATCGACGGCGAGGTCATCGACCTGCGCTCGCTGGTGCCGATCGATCTCGATACGATCGTCGAGTCGGTGAAGAAGACCGGCCGCTGTGTGATCGTGCACGAGGCCACGCGCACCAGCGGCTTCGGTGCCGAGCTCTCGGCCCTGGTGCAGGAACACTGCTTCTACCACCTGGAAGCGCCGATCGAACGCGTCACCGGCTGGGACACGCCCTACCCACATGCCTTCGAGTGGCACTACTTCCCCGGGCCCGAGCGCGTGATGCGCGCGCTCAAGAAGGTGATGGAGGGGTGAAGGCCATGGGCAAGTACGTGTTCAAGCTGCCCGACGTCGGCGAAGGTATCGCCGAGTCCGAGATCGCGACCTGGCGTGTCGCCGTCGGCGACACCGTGCGCGAAGACCAGCCGCTGGTGGACATGCTCACGGAGAAGGCGGCCGTGGAGCTGCCGTCGCCGGTCGCCGGCACCGTGATCGAGCTGTGCGGCCAGCCGGGCGATCGAATCGCCGTGGGCGCGCCGCTGGTGGTGCTGGAAGTCGACGGCGCGGGCAACGCTAAGGATGAGCCGCCGGTCGTGCGCAAACCGGCCGCCGCACCCATGCCCCAAGCCGAGGTACCGTCGGTGAAGGCGCAGACTGCGCCACCCGCAAGCGCGGCCGTCGCCCCGGCGGCGCAACGCGCCAGTGCGCCGACGCAGCCCGCGCGCCGCAAGCCTGGCGAAAAGCCCATCGCTGCCCCTGCCGTGCGCCAGCGTGCGCGCGACCTGGGCATTGATCTGCGCCTGGTCGTCGGCAGCGGTCCGGCCGGGCGCATCACCCACGCCGATCTCGATGCCTACGCAAAAGGCGCCAGCCGCGCGCAGGCGGGCGCGCAAGTGGCGCCGCGCACCGGGGTCGAGGAGATCAAGATCATCGGCCTGCGCCGCAAGATCGCCGAGGCGATGCAGCGCGCCAAACAGCGCATCCCGCACTTCGCCTATGTCGAGGAGCTCGACGTCACCGAGCTGGAGGCGCTGCGCGCGCATCTGAACGACACGCGGCGACCGGAGCAGCCCAAGCTGACGCTGCTGCCGTTCCTGCTGCGCGCGCTGGTGCAGGTGCTGCCGCGCTTCCCGCAGGTGAACGCGACCTACGACGACGAGGCCGGCGTGCTGCGCCGCTACGCCGCCGTGCACTGCGGCATCGCCACGCAGACACCCTCGGGCCTCGTCGTGCCGGTGCTGCGTCACGCCGAGACGCTGGATGTCTGGCAGATGGCGGCCGAGATCAGGCGCCTCGCCGAGGCCGCACGCAGCGGCAAAGCCACGCGCGACGAGCTGTCCGGATCGAGCATCACCATCACCAGCCTCGGCGCGCTCGGCGGCATCGTCTCGACGCCGGTGATCAATGCCCCGGAAGTGGCCATCATCGGCGTCAACAAGCTGGTGGAGCGGCCGATGTTCGTACGCGGCGCGGTCGTGCCGCGGCTGCTGATGAACCTGTCCTCTTCCTTCGACCATCGCATCGTCGATGGCTACGACGCCGCGCAATTCATCCAGGCGCTGAAGCAGCGGCTCGAACATCCGGCGACGCTGTTCCTGACGGAGGGCGGGGCGTGAGCAAGAAGATCACCACGCAGGTGCTGGTCGTCGGCGGCGGCCCCGGCGGTTATGTCGCGGCGATCCGTGCTGGTCAGCTCGGGCTCGACACGACGCTGGTCGAGGCCGAGCGCCTCGGCGGCACCTGCCTGATCCGCGGCTGCATTCCGTCCAAGGCCTTGATCCACACGGCGAGCCGCTTCGCCGAACTGCGGCAGCTCGCGGCGCAGGCGCACGCCGGCATCGCGCTCCATGCGGCGCCGGTGTTCGATCTCGTCGGCGCGGTGCAGTGGAAGGACGGCATCGTCGACAGGCTCAGCAACGGCGTCGCCGGACTGCTGAAGAAGGCCAAGGTGCGCGTGATCGACGGCTACGCCAAGTTTTCCGACGCGCGCAGCTGTAGCGTGCAGACCGCCGAGGGCGCGATCGAGATCGGCGCCGAGCACGTGATTCTGGCGACCGGTTCGGTCGCCGCCGGTCTGCCGCAACTGCCCTGGGGCGAGCACGTGATCTCCTCGACCGAGGCCTTGTCGCTCACCGCGCTGCCCAAGCGCCTGGTCGTCGTCGGTGCCGGCTACATCGGGCTGGAACTGGGCATCGCCTTCGCCAAGCTCGGCGTCGAGGTGCGCATCGTCGAGGCGCTCGAGCGCATCCTGCCGAGCTACGACCGCGAGCTGGTGCGCCCGGTCGAGCAGTGGCTTAAGAAGCGCGGCATCGAGGTGCTGTTGAACACCAAAGCGCAGGATGTCGTGCGCGCCGACGGCGGCCTGCGCGTCACCGTGCAGACCGGCAGCCAGGCGCCGCGCGATCTCACCTGCGACAAGCTTTTGGTCGCCGTCGGCCGCAAGCCGAACACGCAGGGCTGGGGGCTCGAACAGATGGCGTTGACGATGAACGGTGCCTTCGTCAAGGTCGACGCCCAGTGCCGCACGGCGATGCGCAACGTCTGGGCGATCGGCGATCTGGTCGGCGAGCCCATGCTCGCGCACAAGGCCTCGGCGCAGGGCGAGATGGTGGCGGAGTTGATCGCGGGCCGCCGCCGCGCCTTCGATCCAGTGGCGATCCCCGCCGTGTGCTTCACCGAACCCGAGATCGTCGCAGTGGGTCTGTCGCCGGACGAGGCCAAGGCGCAGGGCATCGACATCGTCACCGGCCAGTTCCCGTTCGCCGCGAACGGCCGTGCACTGACGATGGACGCCGGTGCCGACGGCGGCTTCGTGCGCGTGACCGCGCGCGCCGACAATCACCTGGTGCTCGGCATCCACGCCGTGGGTGCCCATGTCTCCGAGCTTTAGGGCGAGTTCGCGCACGCGCTGGAAATGGGCGCGCGGCTCGAAGACCTCGCCCACACCATCCACGCGCACCCGACGCTGACCGAGGCCCTGCCCGAGGCGGCGCTCGGCGCGCTCGGCCACGCGATCCACGTCTGAGCACCGTGAAGTGCGCTCGTCCGGCCGCCGGCGCAGCGCAGGGAATCGCCGACTGGCCGATGCGCCCTGCAGCCGATCCGCGGCGGGCGCGGGGTGTGCGTCATCGCCGCCGGCGCGCGATCACCTCCACTCGCCTTCGCCGTGATCGCCCACGGCCGGCGCATGTCCTTGGCGCAGGCGCAGCCACCAGGCACGCATCGCGGTGATGCGTTTTCGCAGCGACCGGCGGTATCGCGAGCGCCGCAGCAGTCGTCGGTACGGTGCGCTCTGGCGCAGGGCCAGTAGCTCGACCTCGGCGGGCTGCCAGGATGCGCAGGCCGCGGCGAGGTCTTCGGTGGTTTGATCCGGCGGCTGCTCGGCGAACCAGGCGCGCAAGCGCATCGGCCATTCGATGCCGTAGTTCCAGTAGTGCGTCAGGCCATCGTCCAGCGCACGAACGTCGTAAGCCGCATCGGCTGCCAGCGACAGGGCGAGCTGTTCGACCGTGCGCCGCAGGGCGGTCAACGGCAGCAGCGCGTCATTGATCGACAGCGCATGGTCGAAAAGCCCCTGGGCCTGCGCCGGCACGCCGATCGCGCCCACGTTCCACGACGGCCAGGGCCCGGCGCTGCGCACGCCGAGCCGGCGCAGCAGGGCGGTATGGCCATTGAGCAGTTGGCTGTAGCCGTGGCGGGGATCGAGCCCGATCGATTCCTCGAACACGTGGAAGAACACCGCCGGTCTTGCGTCGGGCGGCGGATGATTCAATGCGTGCAAGGCCTGCCACGGCAGGGCGCACCAGCGCGTGTCGCCGTCCACGGCCACGAGCGGCGTGCCGATCTCCCGGACCGCGCGGCGCAGGACTTCGAGCTTGATGCGATGGACGTAGTCCAAAGGTCCGCGCCAGGCGCGCAACTGCCCGGCGTCGAGGCGGTGCACGACAATGAGCGCATGATCCGGAATCCACTGCGGCCGGTCGGTGTAGACGTGGATGTTCGCGCGCAGTCCCGGGGTGTGCCGGAGCAGATGCAGCAGGGTGAGCAGCGAGTACCGGGTCTGCAGATGAAAATCGTCGTGTCCGTGCACGACGTACACGAACCGTGCCGTCAAGCCTGAGGTGTGGGACATGATGGCCCTCGGCGTCTGAGGATGGACCGGCAAAGCCGCGCTGCGCGGCATGGGATCATCGGCGGCGGATCGGTGGCGGTCACGTCAGCCCCCGATGGTCAGCAATACGGCGCCGAGCAGGATGCGGTAGTAGGCGAAGGGCACGAAGCTGTGCTCGGCGATGTAACGCAGCAGCCATTTGACCGCCGCGAATCCGACTGCGGCGGAGACCGCGAAGGCCACGACTAGATCGCGCCACGGCTCGCGGATGCGCGCTACCGGGTCGGTGAGCGTCTGCAGCAGCTCGTAGCCGGTGGCGGCGAACATGGTCGGGATGCCGACGATGAAGGCGAATTCAGCGGCGCGCCGTCGGTCGGTCAAACCGAACAGCAGCGCGGCGAAGATCGCCGCGGCCGAGCGCGAGGTGCCGGGGAACACGCCGGCGATCACTTGTGCGATGCCCACCGCGAAGGCGACGCCCCAACCGATCTGGCTGCGCACCGGCTGGCGCTTGAGCCAGGCCTCCACTGCGAAGATGACGAAACCACCGATGATCAGCGCCCAGGCCACCGGCGCGACCGTTTCCGGCAGGGCGACGCCGAGCCGTTTGGCGAGTAGACCGAGCACCGCGGTGATGCCGAACGCCGCGACGATCTTGCCCAGCAAGTCGCGGATCTCGGGATCGCGGTGCCAGCGCGTGGCCAGCGTCCACAACCGCTCGCGGTACACCAGTGTGACGGCGAGGATCGCGCCGCATTGGATGGCGATGTTGAACAAGTCCGATCGACGGTCCAGCCAGATCTGGGCGATCAGCAGATGGCCGGTGCTGGAGATCGGCAAAAATTCGGTCAGTCCCTCGATGATGCCGAGTAGGATCGCTTGCAGCAGGCCGTCCACGGAAGAAGGTTCACGACGAAAAATGGCGAGCAAGGATAATGGAGCGGGCGTTCTGGCGCGTGTGGCGCTGATCACGGGGGCGGCGCGGCGCATCGGCGCGGCGATCGCCACCGCCCTGCATGGGCACGGCTGGAACGTCGTCCTGCACGCGCATGCCTCGATCGACGCGGCGCGCGCGCTGGCCCAGACGCTCGACGCGCGCCGTGCGGGCAGCGCCATCGCCCTCGACGCCGATCTGCGCGACGCGCGGCAGATCGAGACGGTGGCGCAGGCCGCGCACGCGCGCTGGCAGCGGCTCGACGCGCTGGTCAACAACGCATCGAGCTACTACCGCACGCCGCTCGGTTCGATCACCGCGGCGCAGATCGACGAGCTGCTCGCCAGCAATCTGCGCGCGCCCTTGCTGCTGAGCCAGGCCTGCGTACCGCTGCTGGCCGATGGCGGTGCGATCGTCAACGTCGTCGATGCCCTGCTGCGCCGGCCGATGCGCGGCTTTGCGCCGTATTACGCGGCCAAGGCCGGGCTTGCGTCGCTGACCGAAACCCTGGCGCTGGAGCTGGCGCCGCGGATTCGCGTCAACGGCGTCGCGCCTGGGCACATGCTCTGGGCCACGAGCGATGCGCTGACGACGACGCAACAGGACGCCGAACTCGCCCGCATTCCGCTGCGGCGGCTCGGTGGCGCCGACGCCATCGCGCAGGCGGTGCGGTATCTGTTGTCGGACGATGCGGCCTACGTCACCGGCGCGGTGTTGCCGGTCGACGGCGGGCTGCGGCTGGCCTGACCGGGCGCGATTCGGGTTTGCCGGCCCAGCGATACCAAAGCGCGCTTTGATCAGCCCACCCGGCCATCCGCGGCCGGGTTATCGGTCAGGCGCCGCCCGTGGCGGCATCGCCGGAGCGCGCCGCCGCGTCGCGCTCGATCTCAAACAAGCGCTGCTTGCGCCAGCGTCCGCCACCGTAGCCGCCGAGCGCGCCGTTCTTGTTCACGACGCGGTGGCAGGGGATGAGGATGGCGATGCGGTTCTTGCCGTTGGCCGAACCGACGGCGCGGCAGGCGCCGGGGCGGCCGACGACTTGCGCCAGGTCTTGGTAGGAGCGGGTCTGGCCATAAGGGATGTCGAGCAGTGCGGTCCACACGGTGCGCTGGAACGCCGATCCGGGAAAGACCAGCGGCAGCGTGAAGCTGGTGCGCGCGCCGCGGAAGTATTCGGCGAGCTCGACCCTGAGCCGCGCGAGGTGGGGATGCTCGCCCGGCACGAGCGGCACCTTGAAGTGTTTGCGCAACGCGTCGAACTGCGCTTTGAGCATGCGTCGCTCGGTGAATTCGAGCAGCACGATGCCCTCGTCGCGAGCGGCGGCGAGCATAGGGCCGAGCGGGCTGTCGAGCCAGGCGACGCGGATCGGGTCGAGGCCGGCGTCTGCGGGTGCGCGGCCGAAGCTGCGCTCGAACGCGCTGCGAAAGCCGCTTTCCGACTCAAAGCCGTGGCCGATCGCCAGATCGGTGACCGACTCGCCGTTGCGGATGGCCTGCAAAGCGGTGTTCATGCGTCGTCCTCGGCAATAGGCGGAAAAGCTCATGCCGCAGTGGTCCTTGAACCAGCGGCGCACGCGCGCCGGATCGAGCCCGCGCTCGCGCAGCTCTCGTTCACGGATACGGCGCGCGGGATCGCGCTCGATGTCCTCGATCAGCCGCGCGATCCACGGCGGCGGCGTGCCCGGCGCATCCAGCGGCCGACAGCGCTTGCACGGTCGGTAGCCGGCCAAGCTCGCAGCGCGCGCATCGGCGAAGAACTCGACGTTCTCGGGCCTGGGCTTCTTCGCGCGACACGATGGCTTGCAGAAGATGCCGGTCGTTCGCACGCCGAAGTAGAACACGCCGTCGTAGCCGGCGTCGCAGGCCAGATACGCGCGCTGCATCTCGGCGGTGGAGGGCAGTTGCGGCATGCGCCGATGCTAGGCCGTGGGCGCGCGGTCGGCCAGCGAAAAAACGACCATCAATTCCGCGCCGCGAGTTGTAGCGTTTCGACGGTCTGTCCGCTCGGCACGCCGTTGCGGCCGAAGCGATGCTCGGTGAACAGTGCGCGGCCGTTGCGATCGACCAGCAGCACCGTGCTCGAACGCGTGCCGTAATGCTCGCCGCGGATGAACGCGGGCGCGAGAAAGCGCTCCATCTCGGCGCCGACGCCGGTATCCGGCAGCACCGCATCCTCGGCGACGTGATCGCTCGCCAGCGCCGCGATCAGACTCGCGGTGTCGGTGCGGCCGCGGGCACACCAGTCGCGCAGCGCCTCGCGCAGGGCGATCAGCTTGGGCCAGGGTGTGTTTAGCGCGGCGTTGCTGACCGCATGCACACCGGCGCCGAGCCGTTCGCGGCGGAAGCGCCCGTGATTGCTCAGATACCAGGTGCCGTCGGCGTCGCCGAGCAACAAGTTGAAGCCGGCGTAGCGTGCGGCCTCGGCCTGTAGCGCAGCGCCGTAGTGCCGTGCCGTCTGCGATCCGCGCAGGTACTGCGCGACCAGGCCGCCGCGCGAGGGCGCGTTCGGGTCGGGCGGTATCATGCGCCGGACATTGGTGACGGCGGCCCAGCGGCCGTCGCGCGCCAGCGCCAGCCAACTGCCGTGACTCTTAAGGTCGCGCCCGCCAAAGATCTGCGGCGCGTCGTCCCACCACGTCGCCGGCGCGGTCGGGCGATGGTGGAACTCGTCGCGGTTGGCGGCGAGCACCAAGGCATACTGCGGATGCGCGTCGAGCGCGAAGCCGATCAGGCACATGGCACGCACTGTCGGTTCGGTGCTGCGCGCTGTCAAACAGGGATGTGAGCGAGTGCAGACATGACCCCCTCTGCGACCATCGACGAATACGCCTGGGCGCGACGCGCCGAGATCGAACGCTGGCTCGCGGCGCCGCCGGACTGGGGCACGCGGCTGATGTCGCGGCCGGGCCAGTTCGCGGCGAAGACCGCGCAGCGCCTGGTGCCGGTGGAGGTGTTGCGCGCCAGCCTGCGCGCGCTCGACCGCGCCGCCGGACGCTTCTCCGGGCCGCGCGACATCCTGCAATGGGCCGGCGTCGATCGTCTCGACCAGATCGCCGATCTGGGCCTGCCGCGCTGCGATGCGCTGGCGCTGCGTGTCGAACGGCGCGCGATGATGCTCGGCGGCGGCAGTGGCGCGGCCTTCGGCGTCGGCGGTGCCGCCGGCATGGTCGCCGACGTGCCGGCGCTGCTGACGCTAGCGCTACGCACGATCCACCGCAGCGCCTACTGCTACGGCGAGGACTGGCAGGCCGAGGGCGGTTTGTCGATCGGCGTGTTCGCGCTGGCCTCGGCCAACAGCTTCGACGAGAAGCAGCAGGCCTGGGAGGCACTGCGGCGCGACGTGCCGCTGCTCGATGCCGCCTGGCGCGACGGCGTGGAGCGCGTCGCCGAGCGTGAGCTGGCCAAGGACGCGGCGCAATTCAGCCTCAAGACCCTGGCCGGTCGCATCGGCCTGCATCTGGGCACGCGCAAGGCATCGGGCGTGGCGCCGGTGATCGGCGCGCTGATCGGCGGCGCGGTCAATGCCGGGTACATCCGCGACATCGCCCGCGTCGCCCGCTACGTGCTGCAGGACCGCTGGATACGACGGCGGCTGCCGCAACTCGAAGACGAGGTCGAGCGCACGCGCTGAGTGCGGAAGCGGTCCGGACTAACAGGCCGCTGTGATTGCGCCGCACGACGCCGGAACCTAGCATTTTGTGCGCTGCAGCATCGCAGCGAGGCCACGGGATGCTCCGCATTTGGACGCGCAACACCACGTCGTCATCGTCGGTGGCGGCTTTGCCGGCCTGCACGCGGCCCTCGAGCTCGGCCGCGCCGGTTGCCGCGTGACCCTGCTGGACAAGCGCAACTTCCACCTCTTCCAGCCGCTGCTGTACCAGGTCGCCACCGGCGCGATTCCGCCGGGCGACATCGCCATTCCGCACCGCGTGGTGCTGCGCCGGCGCCGCAACGTCACCTGCCTGACCTCGGCGGTCTTTGAGCTCGACCCGCACGCGCGACGCATCCGTCACGAACACGGCACGCTGGACTACGACACGCTGATCGTCGCCACCGGCGTCAAGCACCACTACTTCGGTCGCGATTCGTGGTCGGCGTTCGCGCCGGGGCTCAAGACTGTCGAGCATGCGTTGGAGATCCGGCGCAAGCTGTTCCAGGCCTTCGAGCGTGCCGAGGCGACCGAGGATGCCGCCGAACGTGCGCGCTTACTGCGCTTCGTCATCGTCGGCGCCGGCCCGACCGGCGTCGAACTCGCCGGCGCGCTCGGCGAGCTGGCGCACAAAACCATGGTGCGCGACTTCCGCCGCATCGATCCGCGCAGCGCGCAGATCCTGCTGGTGGAAGGGGCCGACGAGGTCCTGCCGGTGTACGCACCCAGGCTGCGCGCGGCCGCGCGCCGGCACCTCGAAGAGCTTGGCGTGAGCGTGCGCACCGGTACCAAGGTCGAGGAGATCGGCCCGAACTTCGTGCGCATGCGCCGTGGCAACGCCGAGGCCGAGACCGTCGAGACCGCGACGGTACTTTGGGCCGCCGGGGTCAAGGCCTCGTATTTCGGCGAGATCCTGGCCGAGCGCACCGGCGTGCTGCTCGATCGCGGCGGCCGGGTCAAGGTCGAACCCGACTGCTCGCTGCCGGGGCACCCGGAAATCTTCGTCATCGGCGATCTGGCGCGCCTGGTCGATGCGCGCGGCCGCGAGGTGCCGGGCCTTGCGCCGGCGGCGATCCAGCAGGGCCGCTACGTGGCGGCCGTGATCCGCGCGCGTCTGCGCGGCAAGCCCGCGCCGCCCGCGTTCCGCTATCGCGATCTGGGCTCGATGGCGGTGATCGGCATGAACAAGGCGGTCGGCGATCTGCGCGTGATGCAGGTGACCGGCATCTTCGCGTGGTTCATCTGGGCCTTCGTGCACATCATGTCGCTGATCGACGCCGAGCAGCGCGTGCGTGTCTTCGTGCAGTGGGCGTGGAAGTACTTCACGCGCAAGGAGGGCGACCGCCTGATCACGGGCGCGCCGCCGAAGACGCGCGCACTGCGCCTCGACAGCCAGCGCAGAGCAACGGCCGACTCTTGAGCGCCGTCATCTCTTGTCCACCGGCCTGTCATAGACTCGAAGAATGTTGATGACGACCGGGGGTCGAGCATGACCAAGGAGCCGCCGGAGCTGCCGGATCTCGCCGAGCTGGGCTTTGCGCCCGCCGATCTGTTTCTGAACCGCGAGCTGAGCCTGCTCGAATTCAACCGGCGCGTGCTCGAACAGGCCCTCGACGAGTCGGTGCCGCTGCTCGAACGGCTCAAGTTCCTGTGTATTGCCAGCGCCAATCTCGACGAGTTCTTCGAGATCCGCGTCGCCGGTTTGCAGCAGATGGCCGAGCTCAATCCGCTGCAGCGCGGCGCCGACGGCATGACGCCGGCGGAGACGCTGGCGGCGATTAGCCGGCGCGCGCACGAGCTGGTCGATGCGCAGTACCGGATCTTCAACGAGGTCATCATCCCGGCGCTGGAGCGCGAACGCATCCGCTTTCTGCGCCGCTCGGAATGGACGCCGGAGCAGGACGCCTGGCTGAAGAACTACTTCCACAACGAGCTCATGCCAGTGCTCTCGCCGATCGGGCTCGACCCGGCGCATCCGTTCCCGCGCATCCTCAACAAGTCGCTGAACTTCATCGTTCAGCTTTCGGGCAAGGACGCCTTCGGCCGCAACACCGGTTTTGCGATCGTACAGGCGCCGCGTGCGCTGCCGCGGCTGATCCAGATTCCGTCCGAGGTGCCGGGCACCGGGCCGCACGACTTCGTGTTCCTGTCGAGCGTGATCCACGCCTATGTCGACGACTTGTTCCCGGGCATGGAGGCGACCGGCAGCTATCAGTTCCGCCTGACCCGCAACTCCGATCTTTTGGTCGACGAGGAGGAGGTCAAGGATCTGATGGAGGCGCTCGAAGGCGAGCTGTCGCAGCGACAGTGGGGCGACATCGTGCGCCTGGAGGTCGCGCACAACTGTCCCGAGCACCTGTGGCAGTACCTGATGGACGTGGCCCAGCTGCAGCCGGCCGACGTCTACCAGGTCAACGGCCCGGTGAACCTGCACCGGCTGATGGCGATCCCGGACCTGATCGACCGACCCGAACTCAAGTACCCGCCGCACACACCGCGCATTCCCAAGGCGCTCGCGGGGCCGGACCTGTTCGCCGCGATCCGCGAACGCGATCAACTATTGCATCATCCCTATGAATCCTTCATGCCGGTCGTGGAGTTCCTGCGCGCGGCGGCGCGTGATCCCAAGGTGCTGGCGATCAAGCAGACGCTGTACCGCACCGGCGACAAGTCCGCGGTCGCCGAGGCGCTGATCGAGGCGGCGCGCAACGGCAAGGAGGTCACCGTCGTCGTCGAGCTGCGCGCGCGCTTTGACGAGGAAGCCAACATTGATCTCGCCGAGCAGTTGCAGGAGGTCGGTGCGCACGTGGTCTACGGCGTCGTCGGCTACAAGACACACGCGAAGATGTGCCTGGTCGTGCGCCGCGAGGAGGCGACCACGGTCGGCGGCTCGACGCTGCGCCATTACGCCCATCTGGGTACCGGCAATTACCATCCGCGCACCGCGCGCATCTACACCGACTACGGCCTGTTCACCGCCGATCCGCAGATCTGCAAGGACGTGCATGCGGTGTTCCTGCAGCTCACCAGCCTCGGCAAGGTGACCAAGCTGCATCGCCTGCTGCAGTCGCCATTCACGCTGGCCAAGCAGTTGCAGGCCAAGATCGAGCGCGAGATCGCGCATGCCGTCGCGGGCAAGCCGGCGCGCATCATCGCCAAGATGAACGCGCTGGTGGAACCGGAGACGATACTCGCGCTGTATCGCGCCTCGCGCGCGGGGGTGAAGATCGATCTGATCGTGCGCGGCATGTGCTCGCTGCGGCCCGGCGTGAAGAACCTGTCCGAGAACATCCACGTGCGTTCGATCATCGGCCGCTTTCTCGAACATCACCGCTGTTACTGGTTCGCCAACGCCGGCGACGCCGAGCTGTACCTGTCGAGCGCGGACTGGATGGAGCGCAATCTGTTCCGCCGCGTCGAGGTCGCGTTCCCGGTGCTCGACAAAAAGCTGCGCGAGCGCGTGCTCGAACATCTGCACGCCTATCTCGCCGACACCGCGCAGAGCTGGGTGCTGCAGCCCGACGGCAGCTACCAGCGGCCGTCGGCGGATGGCAGCAAGGGTGTGCAGTTGCGCTTCATGGAAGAAAGCTGATCAGCCGTTGAGTTTGAGCCGCAGTTGGGCAGCGGCCAGCACCTCTGCTTCGCGTTCGAGATCGGCGCGCGTCAGCGGGTGCGACTCCAGCCAGTTTTTCTGCGTGAACGCGAGCTCGTAGCCGCGCCGGTTCGCGGTCACGCGCACCGGCGGCTTGAGGCCCGGCGTGCGCGAACGGTGCAGCAGATAGGCCAGGCGTAGAATCAATGCCATGCGCTTGACCGGCTCCACCCAGATCGTCGGCAGCTCGTCGAGCACCTCCAGCGCGAAGCGGCCGCGATGCAGGCGCACCAAGGCCGCCAGCAGTTTCTGCTCGGTCTGCGAGAACCCGTGCAGGTCGCTGTTGCGCAGGATGTAATGGCTGTGCTTGTGATAGCCGTTGTGAGTGATGGCCAGGCCGACTTCGTGCAGTTGCGCCGCCCACTGCAGGAAGTGGCGCGCGATGCGCACATCGAGGGACCACGCGCGCGCGGTCTGGTCGAGGATCTTCAGCGCCGTGCGTGCCAGATCGCTCGCGTGGCGCACGTCCACGGCGTAGCGCGCCGCCATCGCCTTGACGGCATCGTCGCGCACGTCGTGGTTGGACAGGCGTCCGAGCAGGTCGTAGATCAGCCCTTCGCGCAGCGCGCGCTCCGAGGTTTCCATGGCCTCGATGCCGAGCGTGTCGAAGACGCCGGCGAGCACCGCGAGCCCGCCGACGAACACCGGGCGGCGGTCCTCGCGCAGGTCGGTGAAGTCGATCTGGTCGATGTGCTTGCGTTCGAGCACCAGCTCTATGGTTTTCTCCAAGCCCTCGCGGGTGATGTGCTCACGGCTCCAGCCCCGACCCGTGATCACGCGCCAGATGCCGCGGATGGTGCCGCTCGAGCCGATGGCGACGTCCCAGCCGGCGCGGCGGTACGGGCGTTCCAGGAATTCCAGCTCGACGCGCGCGGCCAGGCGCGCGCGCTTGAAACGCGCCGGCGAAATCTCGCCGTCCTCGAAGAAGCGCATGGTGTGCACGACGCAGCCCAGCGATACCGATTCCATCAGCTCGGGCTGGCTGTGTCGGCCGATGATCAGCTCGGTGCTGCCGCCGCCGATGTCGACGACCAGCCGGCGCGCGTGGTCGGCGCTCATGCCATGGGTCACGCCGCCATAGACCAGGCGCGCCTCCTCGGTGCCGGAAATGATCTCGATCTCGTGCCCGAGCGCGGCCTCGGCGGCGGCGTGGAAGTCGCGACTGTTGCGCAGCTTGCGCATGGTGTTGGTGCCGACCGCGCGCACGCGCTCGGGTGGGATGCCGCGCAGGCGTTGGCCGAAACGCTGCAGGCAGGCCAGCGCGCGCAGCGCCACGTCCGGCTGCAGGCGTTTGTTCGCGTCCAGCCCGGATGCCAGCCGCACCGGCTCGCGCAGGCGGTCGATGACTTGGATGTCGCTGCCGTTGCTGCGCGCGACCATCAGGTGGAAGCTGTTCGAGCCCAGATCGACCGCGGCGATTTCCGGCGTCGCCTCCGCCGCGGGGCGGACGATCGCGCTCATGGCAGTCGCTTGGTTCGCTGGGCGCGCCGCGGCGGCGCGGCGCAAAGAGGCGGCAAGGGCAGTGGCATGAAGGCGCCGTGGACGAAAATGCGCAAAGCGCGAGGTTAACAGCTCGCGCCGAGTCGCTCACCCGCGTTGACCCAGGGGAGCAATTCCCGGAACATATCGCGCCTTTGATCGCCGGTTCGATCGAGGCCATCCGGATTTCCAGGAGTCCCAGACATGAAGTTTGCGCGTTGGGGCGCTCTTGCCCTTGCCGCTGCCCTGGCCGCGCCTGCGGCATTCGCGCAGGGCGATGCCGAAGCCGGCCGCGTCAAGGCCAGCACCTGCATGGGCTGCCACGGCATTCCCAAGTACAACAACGCCTACCCGACCTACCGGGTGCCCAAGCTCGGCGGTCAGCCGTCGGCCTACCTCGAGGCCGCGCTCAAGGCCTACCGCAGCGGTGAGCGTCCGCACCCGACGATGCACGCGCAGGCCGCGAGTTTGTCCGACCAGGACATCGCCGACATCGCGGCGTTCCTGGCGTCGGCCCCTGCCCACTGAGCTTTCCGAGATCTGCTCCATGAAGCGCGTCACCGTCATCGCTCCCATCATCGCCTTGTTCGCCGCGCTGCCGCTGGCGGCCGCGGCCGCGGCTCCGGAAAAGGCTGCCGCATGTGCCGCTTGCCATGGCGAGGGCGGCGCCAAGCCGATCCTGCCCGAGTATCCGGTGCTCGCCGGCCAGTACGCGAGCTATCTCGAACACAGCCTGCGCGAGTACCGCTCCGGCGCACGCAAGAACGCGATCATGGCCGCACAGGCCGCGGCGCTGTCGGACGCCGACATCGAGGCGCTCTCGCGCTACTTCGCCAGCCAGCCGGGTCCGCTGTACACGCCGGGCATCGGCGCAAGCCACGCGCCGGCGCCGTAGCGCCGCCCGTGTCGGGCCAAGGCACGCATCCGCGTGCCTTTGTCATTTGTGGGCGCTGATGAACGCGAAGCGCCGCTATACTGCACGCCATGCCCGAGGGATGCGCTGGGGTCGGGCGCGGATACGAACAACCGGAGGACAACATGGCACGGGTTGGGAGAGCATTCAAAGGAGCGTTGCCGGGCCTTTTGGCCGGTGCATTGCTGACGGCGCCGCTCGCCTCACGGGCGGCCGACATGGCCTATCTCGACGTCTACTACATCGTCGATTCCACGCTGGAGTTCGATCTGGCGGCGGCGCCGTCGACGGTCGAGTCCGACGACGGCGATGGCGCCGGCGTCAAACTCGCCGCAATGCTCGGCGAGAGCGTGTTCCTCGCGGCGGAGTACCAGTCCAGCGACAACGACTTCGCCAACGCCAGCGCGACCAACGAGACCTCGCGCATCGGCCTGGGTTACAAGACGCCGTGGCCGGTCTACGTGCTCGCCGAGTACGTCAACAACTCGCTCGAGGTCGATCCGTCCGTGGCCAATGGCGTTTCCGGCGACGAAGACGGCTGGGCGGTGCATCTGGGGATCAAGGCGGACCTCGTCAAGTTCGTGACCCTGGATGCGCGCGTCGGTTACCTCGATGTCGGCGAGAGCGACGGCATCGAGTACATCGCCGGCCTGGGCTTCAACCTCGACCGCAACTTCGGCATCTTCGCCGACTACCGGGTCAGCGAGCTCGACAACGATCGTCGTGAGGCCAGTGTCGAGGAAGTCCGCGCGGGCCTGCGGTTCCGCTTCTGATTCAGCGCGACGATGCAGCGAAAGACCCCGCCGCATGGCGGGGTTTTTCGTGAAGGCGGATAAACTCAACCCCACACCGGAGCGGTCGCGCGCCGCGATGCGCGCCCGATCGGGCCCTGCCGGGGCTCAGCGCCCGTTTGCGAATGCCGCCGGGATTCGTGAGCCCCGTGTCCTCACTCCTCGAGGAAGCTGCGCAGGTAGTTGGCGCGGCTCGGATGGCGCAGCTTGCGCAGCGCCTTGGCTTCGATCTGGCGGATGCGCTCGCGGGTCACGTCGAACTGCTTGCCAACCTCCTCGAGCGTGTGATCGGTGGTCATGTCGATGCCGAAGCGCATGCGCAGCACCTTGGCTTCGCGCGGGGTCAGGCTGGCGAGGATCTGGTGCGTGGCCTCGGCGAGCGAGCGCGAGGTCGCCTCCTCCAGCGGTGACACGGCCGAGGTGTCCTCGATGAAGTCGCCGAGGTGCGAATCCTCGTCGTCGCCGATCGGCGTTTCCATAGAGATCGGTTCCTTGGCGATCTTGAGCACCTTGCGGATTTTGTCCTCGGGCATCTCCATGCGCTTCGCCAGTTCCTCGGGCGTCGGCTCGCGGCCCATCTCTTGCAGCATTTGCCGTGAGATGCGGTTGAGCTTGTTGATCGTCTCGATCATGTGCACCGGGATGCGGATGGTGCGCGCCTGATCGGCGATCGAACGCGTGATCGCCTGACGGATCCACCAAGTGGCGTACGTCGAGAACTTGAAGCCACGACGGAACTCGAACTTGTCGACCGCCTTCATCAGGCCGATGTTGCCTTCCTGGATCAGGTCGAGGAACTGCAGCCCGCGGTTGGTGTACTTCTTGGCGATGGAGATCACGAGGCGCAGGTTGGCCTCGACCATCTCCTTCTTCGCGCGGCGCGCCTTGGCCTCACCGACGTTGACGCGGCGATAGATGTCCTTGATCTCGTCGAGCGAGAGCAGGTTGTCGCCCTCCATCTTCTTGAGGGTTTCCTGCAGCGCGAAGATCTCCTGCTTGCGGTTGTTGAGCTCGGCGGAGTACTTGCGCTTGGCGCGGATCGCCTTGTTGATCCAGTCCGGGCTGGTCGCGGCACCCGGCTCGCGGTAGAGCTTGAGGAACTCCTCGCGGCTCATGCCGGCGTCGACCACACAGATGCGCATGATCTGTCGCTCGGTGCGGCGGATCAGATCGATTTTGTCGCGCAGGTTGCGGGTGACCTCGTCGACGATCTTCGGCGACAGCTTGAAGGTCATGATGTGGCGCGCCACGGCCTCGCGCTTCTCCTGCGTTTTCTTGTCTTGACTGCCGCGCTTGACCAGGGCGTCCCAAGCCTGATCGTAGAGCTTTTGCAGCTCGGCGAAGGCTTCGGCGGTGACGACCGGGTCGGGGCCGGTGTCGGCCGCCTCGTCCTCGTCGGCGTCGCCGTTCTCGCCGTCCTCGTCCTCGTCTTCCTCTTCGTCGGGCTCTTCGCTCGGCGGCGGGGCGGGCGGCGGAATCTCGTCCGGTGCATTGGGATCGAAGAATCCGGTGACGATGTCGCTGAGCCGCTTGTTGCCCCGCTTGTGGCTCTCGTAGGCTTCCAGCAGGATCGCCACCGTCTCGGGGTATTGCGCCATCGCGAACATGGCCTCGTTGAGGCCTTCTTCGATGCGCTTGGCGATGCGGATTTCACCCTCGCGGTCGAGCAGCTCTACGCTGCCCATCTCGCGCATGTACATGCGCACCGGATCGGTGGTGCGCCCGAACTGGTCGTCGAGCGCGGCGATGGCCGCGGCGGCTTCCTCGGCGGCCTCTTCTTCTTCCTCGTTGGTCGCGACGACCGCGGGTTCGGAGAACAGCTGTTGATCCTCTTCCGGGGCTTCCTCGTGAACCGGGATGCCCATCGCCTGGATCATGCTGATGATGTCCTCGATCTGCTCGGTATCGACGATTTCGGGCAGATGGTCGGCGACCTCGGCATAGGTCAGGTAGCCTTTCTCCTTGCCGAGCGCGATCAGCAGCTTGATCTGGGACTGCTTCTGCGCCTGCTTTTCGCTCAGATGCGCCTTCTCGGTCTTGTCACTGTTCGTGTTGGCCATGCAAATCTCGTGTCGTCGCCGAATCGGTCTGGCGGTCCAAAGAACCCGTTATCATACCATCGATCGCCGATCGCGGGCCGCCGGTCAGGGGCCAGGTTCGCCCGAGCGTCCGGCGAGCCGGCGCGTGATCACCTCGATCTCGCGCGTTTCCGGCCCGCTCAGGCTGCGCACGCGCGCCTGTTCCAGTAGCGTCTGGACACGGGCGCGCAGCGCCTTGTCGCGCAGGCGGGCCAGGCCGTCGACGAATTCGGCCTCGATCGCGGCATCGTCGAGTGCGACGTCGCGCTGCGCCAGCAGCCGTGCGATCGCGTGGCCGCGTGGCTCGTCCTTCCATGCCTCGATCAGATGGCCGGCATGGGCGTCGGCACGTGCGAGAAAGAAGTCCGCGGCCGCGATCAGGACGTCGACACCGGGCACGCCGGCCTTAAGCAGCAGCGGGACGTTGTCGATGCGCTCGGCCAGCCGCGGGCGCTCCAACAGCAACTGCAGCAGCCGCCGTACCGGCCGCGCCACGGGCGGCGGCGCCGGGTCGCCGCGCTGCACGACAGGGGTGCTGGCCGGTTTGCGCATCCCCGCTTCGACGTCATCGCGGCCCACGCGCGCGAGCCGCGCCAGTTCTTCGAGCATGAGCGTGCGCAGCGCACCCTCGCGCAGCTTGTCGAGGTGGGGGCGCGCCAGCGCGATCAACCGTGCGCGGCCTTCGACCGTACCGAGATCGACCTGCTTGGCCAGCTCGTCGAGCAAAAAGCGTGACAAGGGTTGCGCCTGGGCGATGCGCGCACGGAACGCCGCAGCGCCTTCGGCCTGCACCAGTGTGTCCGGATCATGGCCCTCGGGCAGGAACATGAACGCACATTCGCGCCCCTCTACGCTCTCCGGCAGCGCCTGTTCGAGCGCGCGCCACGCCGCCGCGCGGCCGGCGCGATCGCCGTCGAAGCAGAACACCACTTTGCTGGTCGACTTGAACAGCAGTTGCAGGTGTTCGCGCGTCGTCGCGGTGCCCAGGGTCGCGACCGCTCCGTGTATACCGTGCTGCGCGAGCATCACCACGTCCATATAGCCTTCGACCACCAGGAGCTGCGCGAGTGCGGTGGTGCGTGCCTGCTTCGCCTCGTATAGCCCGTAGAGGTGGCGACCCTTGTGGAACAGCGGGGTTTCCGGCGAGTTCAGGTACTTGGCCGGGTCATTGCCGAGGGTGCGGCCGCCAAAGCCGACGACGCGCCCGCGGGGGTCGCGGATCGGGAACATGATGCGGTTGCGAAAGCGGTCGTAACAGCCGCCGCCGTCTCGCTCGATCAGCAGACCGGCGGTGATCGCGTGGCGCGTGTCCTTGAGAAAGCGCGTCAGCGCGTCCCAGCGATCGGGGGCGAAGCCGATCCCGAACCGCTTGGCGGTTTCGCCGGACACGCCACGCTTTTTCAAGTACTCGATCGCCTCCGGGCTCTCGCGCAGGCGTTCGCGGTAGAAGCGCTGCGCGGCCGCGAGCGCATCGAGCGGGCCGTCCATGACCACGCGCGTGTCCCGCCCGCCTTCGCGGGGGACTTCCATGCCGGCGCGCTGCGCCAGCGCCTCGACCGCCTCGACGAAACTCAGGCGGTCGTACTCCATCAGAAAGCCGATGGCGTTGCCGTTCTTGCCCGAGCTGAAGTCGAAGAACATCTGCTTGTTCGGATTCACGTAGAACGAGGGGGTCTTCTCGTTCGTGAAGGGCGACAGCCCGCGCAGCTCGCGTCCGGCGCGCTTGAGTTCGATGCGCGCGCCGATCAGCTCGACGATGTCGGTGCGCGCCAGCAGCTCGTGGATGAAGGCGTCGGGAATGCGGGACATTTGTCGTCCTGACAAGCCGCCGCCGTTCGGCGTGAAGACAGTTCACCGGACTGTCTTCCGATCCGCCTCACTGGCGGCGACTTTCAAAACAAGCGGAGCCCCAATCTACCCGAGTTTCGCCTTGATCAGGCCCGACAGCTTGCCCATGTCGGTGCGCCCCTGAGCCCGGGGCTTGATCCAGGCCATGACCTTGCCGATGTCCTTGCCGCCGGCGGCGCCGGTTTCGGTGATCGCCTGTTCGATCAGCGCGGCGACTTCGGCCTCGCCGAGCTGCTGCGGCAGGTAGTCGAGCAGCACGGCGATCTCCGCGGCCTCCTTGTCGGCGAGATCGGTGCGGCCGGCATTCTGGAACTGCGCCTGTGCGTCGCGGCGCTGCTTGATCATCTTTTCGACCACCGCGTGGATCACCGCCTCGGTCAGCTCGACGGCGTCGACCACCTCACGCTGCTTGAGCTCCGCCTGTAGCATGCGCAGGACCGACAAGCGTGGCTTGTCGCCGGCGCGCATCGCGGTCTTCACGTCCTCGTTAATGCGGGTCTTGAGCTCGCTCATCACTCGATCTCCAGAAACACAAAACGCGGCCATGCCGCCGCGTGATGCGCTTACTTGAACAGTCGCCGCCGGCGAGGGAAAGCGGTCCGGGTAACCGTTGCCCCGCCGAGCCGCCGGGCTCGTCAGGACGCCAAACGCGCGTTGGCCTCAGAAGAGGCGGATCCGCCGGTTCGACTCACGCTGGACTTTCTTGGCCTGGCGCTTGATGGCGGCCGCACGCTTGCGCTTGCGCTCCTGGCTCGGTTTCTCGTAGTACTCGTGCTTACGTAGATCGGTCAGGACACCGGCTTTTTCGCAGGTGCGCTTGAACCGGCGCAAAGCCACTTCGAAAGGCTCGTTCTCACGAACGCGGACGGAAGGCATGAACGACTCACTCGCTTGGTGCGGACTCGGGGACAGGCCCACGAAAGGGGCGCGATTCTAGCCGCATGGGCGGCGCCGCGCAATCCGCCCGGCGCGGATGGCTACAATGGCCCCATGAACCCCTCCGCGTGCGCGGCCGGTCTGCGGCCCGGGCCGATACTCGGCATCGAGACCTCCTGCGACGAAACCGCCGCCGCGATTTACTGCGGCGAGCGCGGTTTGCTCGCGCATTGCCTGTACAGTCAGGTGAAGCTGCACGCCCAGTACGGCGGCGTGGTGCCCGAGCTCGCCTCGCGCGATCACGTGCGCCGCATCAACGGCCTGATCCGCGCCGCGCTCGCCGACGCCGGCGTGCAGGCGGGCGAGCTGGGCGGCATCGCCTACACCGCCGGTCCCGGCCTGATCGGCGCGCTGATGGTCGGTGCCGCGGTTGCATCCGGCATGGCGAGCGCGCTGGGCGTGCCGCTGATCCCGGTGCACCACATGGAGGCGCATCTGCTCGCGCCCATGCTCGAAGACCCGGCGCCGGCGTTTCCGTTTCTCGCGCTTTTGGTTTCGGGCGGGCACACGATGCTGGTCGCGGTGCGCGGCCATGGTGTCTACGAGCTGCTCGGTGAGAGCCTCGACGACGCCGTCGGCGAGGCCTTCGACAAGACTGCCAAGCTGCTCGGCCTGCCGTATCCGGGCGGGCCGCATCTGGCTCGACTCGCCGAGCAGGGGCGCGCCGGCCGCTTCCACTTTCCGCGGCCGATGACCGACCGGCCGGGCCTCGAGTTCAGCTTCAGCGGACTCAAGACCGCCGTGCTCACCGCCTTGCCGGCGGATGCCGATGCGCAAACGCGCGCCGATCTGGCGCTCGCGTTCGAAGAGGCGGTGACCGACACGCTGGCGATCAAGGTCGAGCGCGCGCTGCAGGCGGCGCAGCTGGAGCGCGTGATCGTCGCCGGCGGCGTCGGCGCCAATCGCCGCTTGCGCGAGAAGCTGGCCGAACGCGCGCGGCGGGGCGGGTTTGCGCTGTACTTCCCGCGGCTCGCGTTTTGTACCGACAATGCCGCGATGGTCGCGTACACCGGCTGGGTGCGGCGCCGCGACGGGCAGATGCCCGGTGGCGCGCTGTTCACGACCCCGCGCTGGCCGCTCGACAGCCTCACGCCGCCACGCAGCGCGGCTTGATCCGGACCTTGCATGGACACGATCTTCATCCGCGGGCTGCGCGTCGATGCCATCATCGGCGTGCACGCCTGGGAGCGTCGTCTCGAACGAGCGCTGGTGTTCGATCTGGAGCTGGGAACCGACATTCGCGACGCCGCGTCCAGCGATCAGATCCGCGATGCCATCGACTACGCCGCCGTGGTCGAGACGGTGACACGGCTGGCGCAGACCCTGCAGCCGGCCCTGCTGGAGACCCTCGCCGAAGGCATCGCGCGCCGGCTCTTCGAGGATTTTCCGATCCGGCGCCTGCGTCTGGTGATCGATAAGCCCGGTGCGGTGCCGGACGTGAAACAGATCGGCGTTGCGATCGAACGCCTGCGTGAGGACTATGCCGCCTGCGGGTGAGGCGGGGCTGTGCGGTTCGTCCAGTGGCCGAACCGGCCGCCGGGCCGGGCTGGACCGAGGGCGCGTGTCTGCGCCATGGGGGTCTTGGCGCGCGATCGCTCAAGGCGCGTGCTCAGTTGATCTGCGGGAGCGCCTGCTGCGCGGCGATCAGCGCGCGGGTGTACGCGGCCAGATCGTCGTAGACCGCGACGCCGCGCAGCTCCGCGCGGTGTTCGGCCTCGGTGCGCAGTCCATTGCCGGTGCGCACGAGGATAGGCCGCGCCTTGGCCGCGCGTGCCGCCTCGATATCGCGCCAGGAATCGCCCACCACCGGGATCAGCTCGGGGCTTAGATTCAGGCGCCGTGCCAGATCCAGGATCATGCCCGGCGCCGGTTTGCGCATCGGCGTCGCCCGATCCGGATGCTCCGGGGCGAAAGCGATGGCGTCGATGCGTCCGCCCAGTTCCGCGAGCCGTTGCTGCAGTGTGTCGTTGACGGCGCAGAAGGCGTCGTAGTCGAACAGGCCGCGGCCGAGGCCGGACTGGTTACTGGCGACGAACACGCGAAAGCCTGCCTGACACAGCCGCGCGATCGCCTCCAGGCTGCCGGGAATGGGGCGCCATTCGGCGACCGACTTGATGTAGTCCGGCGAGTCTTCGTTGATGACGCCATCGCGGTCGAGTATGACGATCTTCACGCACGCACTCCGTCAGCCGTGCTTGGCACGGCCCCCAGCCCGGCCAGTTTGCTTGACTCGGCATGACTTTGCGTCATGCCTCGCCCCGAGCAAACACGGGCCGGGCGTGCGCCGGCGCGAAGCCGCGCTTCGCGAAGGCCGCCGGCTCGCCCACCGCGGCCGGGCGATGCGATGCGCATGGTGTCACGCCGCAGCGTCCGTTCGCCCTGGCAGGCAGGCCAGATCGGCGACCGAGCGGCACAGACGGTCGAGCTGGGCGAGCAGCGCGAGGCGGTTGGCGCGCAGGGCGGCATCATCGACGTTGACCATGACCTCGTCGAAGAAGGCATCGACCGGCGCGCGCAGCGCGGCGAGGTTCACCAGGCGCGTGCGATAGTCGCCGATGCGCGCGTTCTCGGCCTCGAGCGCGTTCATGCGCTCGAACAGGACGCGCTCGGCGTCGAGCGCAAGGCGCGCCGGATCCACCGCGCCGGCGACGGTGCCGGCCTGCCGGAGGATGTTGCGCACGCGCTTGTTGGCGGCGGCGAGGTCCGGCGCCGCCGTTTCGGCGACAAAGGCGTGCACGGCCAAAAGGCGGCGCAGGAAATCGAGCGGCTGCGTGACGTCCATCGCCCGCACGGCCTCGAAAGTCTCCGCGGTGATGTCACGGCCGTCCACGTTGCGGCCGACGAGATGGGCGCGCAGGCGTTCGAAGATGAAATCCTCGAGCTCGCGCAGCACCGCATCGCTGCGCGCGGACGCCGGCTGCAGCGCCAGCGCCGCGGACAGCAACGTGCGCAGGTCCAGCGGCAGCTCGGCCTCCAGGCAGATGCGCAGCACGCCGAGCGCGGCGCGGCGCAGGGCGTACGGATCCTTGCTCGCGCTGGGCTTCTGGCCGATGGCGAAGATGCCGGCCAGGGTGTCCAGCTTGTCGGCGAGCGCGAGGATCTGGCCGATGCGTGTGGACGGGATCGGCGTCCCCTGCTGCGTCGGCAGGTAGTGCTCGCGAATCGCCTGCGACACTTCGGCGCCCTCGCCCGATTTCGCGGCGTAGTAGCCGCCCATCAGGCCCTGCAGCTCGGGGAACTCGTAGACCATCTTGGTGACGAGATCGGCCTTGCACAGCGTGGCGGCATGCGCGACCGCGGCCTTGTCCACCCCCAGCGCCGCGGCGATGGACGCCGCGAGGTCGCGCAGGCGCCGGGCTTTGTCGCCGATGCTGCCGAGATCCTTGTGGAAGGTCACGCGATCGAGCCCTGGCAGGTAGGCCGCCAGCGGCTGCTTGAGATCCTGCTGCCAGAAGAACAGCGCGTCGGAGAGGCGCGGGCGCACCACGCGCTCGTTGCCGGCGATCACCTGAGCGACATCGCGCGACTCGATGTTGCACACGGTGATGAACGCGTTGGTCAGCACCGTCTGCTCCACGTCGTGGAACACGGTGAAATAGCGCTGGTTGGTTTCGACGGTGGCGACGATCACCTCCGGCGGCAGTTCGAGGAAGTGCGGCTCGAAGTGACCGGTGATGGCGACCGGCCACTCGACCAGTGCCGTGACCTCGTCGAGCAGCGCCTCGCAGATGCGGGCGTGGCCCCCCAGCGCGGCGGCCTGCGCTTGCACCTGACGGCGGATCTCGGCGCGGCGCGAGTCGATGTCGGCCCAGACCTTGGCGGCCGTGAGCGCGGCCGGGTAGTCCGCTGGCGCGCGCAGGGGGATGGCCGCCGGCGCATGGAAGCGGTGGCCGTAGGTGACGTTGCTCGCGCTCAGACCGAAGCGCGCCAGCGGAACGACCTCACCACCCAGCAGGCACACCAGCCACTGCACCGGCCGCACGAAGGTTCCCTCGCCGCTGCCCCAGCGCATGCGCTTGGGTACGAGGGCATCCATCGCCTTGAGCGTGTCCTCGAAGATCTCGGGCAAGAGCTCGGCCGTTGCGCGGCCCGGCGTCTTCTTCGCGAAATACAGCTTGCCGTCTTTTTGTCCCAGCGCCGAAACCTGCACGCCGCAGGACTTGGCGAAGCCGAGCGCCGCCGGCGTCGGCTGGCCGTCCCTGAATGCGGCAGTCAGCGCGGGGCCCAGGCGTTCGACGGTCTGCTCGTTCTGGCGCTCGGCGACCGCGTCGATGAGCGTCGCGATGCGCCGCGGCGTCGCAAAGATCCGCACGCCGGCGTGGGCGATCCCCCGCGTCGTGAGCCCCTTGCACAGTCCGTCGCGCAAGGCCTCGGCGAGCGGCTGGACGTAGCGGGCGGGCAGGTCTTCGGTGCCGATTTCGAGCAGCAGATCGCAAGACATGGACGACGACGGGCCGATCACGAAAGGGCGCGTAGTCTCCGGGATCGACGCATGTTTCGCCAACCGCCGGCGGTAAACTGCAAGGAAAAATCTATCGAAGTGTAATATACAATCAATTTTACAAATAGAGGCCGCGGGTTTACGGTGCGCCAAAGTCTCCACCCAGCGTAAAAGGCCAGCCCCGTGTCCAATCAACCTGCTCAGTGCCCCTTCCATCCCACCGCCGCCGATGGCACCGCCAACCGCGACTGGTGGCCCCGTCAGCTACGCGTCGACCTGCTGCGCCAGCATTCGTCGAAGTCCGACCCCATGGGCGCGGACTTCGACTACGCGGAGGCGTTCAGCCGCCTCGACTACGCCGCGCTCAAGAAAGACCTGCATGCGCTGATGACCGATTCGCAGGACTGGTGGCCTGCGGACTTCGGCCACTACGGCCCCTTGTTCGTGCGCATGGCCTGGCACAGTGCCGGCACCTATCGCGTCGGTGACGGCCGCGGCGGCGCCGGCCGCGGCCAGCAGCGCTTCGCCCCGCTCAACAGCTGGCCGGACAATGCCAATCTCGACAAGGCGCGCCGTCTGCTGTGGCCGATCAAGCAGAAGTACGGCCGCCAGATTTCCTGGGCCGATCTGATGATTCTCGCCGGCAACGTCGCGCTCGAATCCATGGGCTTCAAGACCCTGGGTTTCGGCGGCGGTCGGGCCGACACTTGGGAGCCGGATCAGGATGTCTACTGGGGCCGCGAGACCAACTGGCTCGATGATCGGCGCCACCACGGCGAACGCGAGCTGGAGAACCCGCTCGCCGCGGTGCAGATGGGCCTGATCTACGTCAATCCCGAAGGGCCGAACGGCAATCCCGACCCGGTTGCCGCTGCACGCGACATCCGCGAAACCTTCCGCCGCATGGCGATGGACGACGAGGAGACCGTCGCGCTGATCGCCGGCGGTCACACGTTTGGCAAGGCGCACGGCGCCGGCGACGCTGCGCTGGTCGGTCCGGCGCCGGAGGCCGCCGAGCTCGAAGCGCAGGGCTTGGGCTGGATCAGCCGGCACGGCAGCGGCAAGGGCGCCGACACCATCACCGGCGGGCCCGAGGTCACCTGGACGACCACTCCATCGAAGTGGGGTCACGACTTCTTCAAGCACCTGTTCGCCTACGAGTGGGAGCTGACCAAGAGCCCCGCCGGCGCGTATCAATGGGTGGCGAAGGACGCCGACGCGATCATTCCCGATGCGCACGACCCGTCGAAAACGCACAAGCCGACGATGCTGACGACGGACTTGTCGCTGCGCTTCGACCCGGCCTACGAGAAGATCTCGCGGCGTTTCCTAGAACACCCCGAACAGTTCGCCGAGGCTTTCGCGCGCGCCTGGTTCAAGCTGACCCATCGCGACATGGGGCCGAAGGCGCGCTACCTGGGGCCGGAGGTGCCGGCCGAGGATTTCATCTGGCAGGACCCGGTGCCTTCGGTCGATCACCCGCTGGTCGACGAAGGGGACATCGTCGCGCTCAAGCAGAAGATCCAGGCCTCGGGCCTTTCCGTGTCCGAGCTGGTGGCGACCGCCTGGGCGTCCGCGTCCACGTTCCGCGGCTCGGACAAGCGCGGCGGCGCCAATGGCGCGCGGATCCGGCTCGCGCCGCAGAAGGACTGGGCGGTCAACCAGCCGGCGCAGCTCGCCAAGGTGCTCGAGGCGCTCGAACAGGTCCAGCAGGCGTTCAATGCCGCGCAGTCCGGCGGCAAGAAGGTCTCGCTCGCCGACCTGATCGTGCTCGCCGGCGGCGTCGGCATCGAGCAGGCGGCGAAGAAGGCCGGACATGACCTGACCGTCCCGTTCACGCCGGGCCGCACCGACGCGACCGCCGAGCAGACGGACGCCGCGTCATTCGCGCCGCTGGAGCCGGTTGCCGACGGCTTCCGCAACTATCTGAAGGCCAAGTATGAAGTGCCGGCCGAGGCACTGCTGATCGACAAGGCGCAGTTGCTGACGCTGACCGCACCCGAGATGACGGTGCTGGTCGGTGGCTTGCGTGTGCTCGGTATCAACGCCGACGGCAGCAAGCATGGCGTGCTGACGCAGCGAGTCGGTGCCCTGACCAACGACTTCTTCGTCAACCTGCTCGACATGCGCACCCAGTGGCGACCATCCGCGGTTGACGGCGTCTACGAGGGGCGCGACCGGCGCAGCGGTGCACTCTGCTGGACCGCCACACGCGTCGATCTGGTGTTCGGCGCGAACGCGGAGCTGCGCGCTCTCGCCGAGGTCTACGCCAGCGCCGACGCGCACGAAAAGTTCGTCGACGACTTCGCCGCCGCCTGGGTCAAGGTCATGAACCTCGACCGTTACGATCTCGCGCGCAAGCGATCCGCGGCACGATCGGGCTGAGCCTCGATGCGCGGTCGGCCGCTCGCGCTCCCACAGTCGCGGGGTGCGAGCGGATCAGGCCAACCGCCGACTCGAAAGTGCGAAAGATTCCTGACACTACCGACCTGGCCGATTGGTCGGAGACGCAAAGTGTCGAGCTTGAATTCATCCGCCCAGGCAGCTTGCGAAGGCAATGGGCCGCAACGGTCACACCGTCGCCGCGCATGACCCACTCGCGTAGGCGGCGCGCGATCTGTGGGGAAGGATGCGGCGGGATGTCGGCACGAGCGGCGGCGAAAGCCTCTATCCATCCGGAAAGGGTGATGAAGGCGGCGCGCAGCTCGGCGGCGCGCCTGGTGCCGACGAGCCAACCCAACAGCAGGTCGATGCCGTTGCCGGACCGGAGGTTGTCGCAGGAATTGCAGATGCCGCCCCCGGTCCGCGCCATATTGGCGTAGAACCGAAACGCGGCGCCAGATTTGCCGCCGTGCGAGGGGCAGTGTTGCGGCTGGTCGGGGACGGGCCTGACGTCGAAGCCGTGATGCTCGGCCAACCACTTCGGCGAGGAATAGCGCGCTACGAACCTCACGCTCGGCCTCGCGCCCTCTCGAGGGGCGTCACGTCATTTCTGACATCCTCGGAACCAGGAGGACGTCATGAGACGCCAGATTGAAGATGTAAGGATTTTTCCTTACGATGCGGGCATCGCTCTCAGGAGACCCGCCATGCATGCCATTCATGAAGTCGCCACGCTGACCTCTAAGGGCCAGATCACGCTGCCCAAGTCCATCCGGCAAGCGCTGGGAGTCGATACCGGCGGCAAGGTTGCGTTCGAACTGCGTGGTGGCGAAGTCGTCGTCACCCGTGCCGATGCCGAACACGAAGACCCCGCCATCGGTGCATTCCTGAACCTACTTGCCCGTGACATCGAAGCCGGCCGGAACATTCGTGGCCTGCCCGATGATCTGGCTCGCTCGATGCTGGAGCATGCGGGTCACAAGGTGACCCTGGGCAACGATTTCGATGAGGACGTGGAAATCTGATGCAACGGCAGGGTTGGACACTGCTGTTCCACGACAACCTGATCGAGCAAATGATGAAGCTGCGCGCGGCCGTGCTGCGCGCGCAGGAGCACGACCCGGTGGGATTCGGGTCCAACGCCAACGTCAAGTTCTTCCGGGCCTTGATCCAGTTGATACTAGACGTGTTACCGGGCGATCCGGCGCGTGACGAGTATCGTCTGGGCAACACCATGGGGCCGGCTTATAGCCACTGGCGGCGGGCCAAACTCGGAAGACGGTATCGGCTATTCTTCCGGTATGACTCGAAGGCGAAGGTCATCGTTTACGCCTGGGTCAACGACGAGCAGACCCTGCGGTCATCGGGCAGCAAATCAGACCCGTATGCCGTGTTCGAGAAAATGCTCGGACGCGGGAATCCGCCAGACGAATGGAACGCATTGGTGCGGGCAAGCAAGAAGGATTGGAGCAATCCGGAATAGGCGCCCGCGGTGTTTTCCCTTCCGACATCTTTCAACACGACCCCCGCATCCCAGTCGAAGCGGTTTTCGAAGGGGTTCCACTTATGTTGGGCCTGGAATCTCACCTTGCGTCCGTCGTCACAGGTGCGCCAGCAATCGGAATTGATGCAGCGCGTGTTGCACGACACCCGACCGGGCCCTTGGCCGGGCGAGCCGGAAAGGGGTCGCTCGCGACGGCAGCCTGTGGCGCCGGAGGCGTTTCCTTCTTCGACGAGGCGAGCGAGGGTTTGTGCCGGGCCAGGTAGGCATCGAGCGCCGTGCCGAAGTTGCCGGGCCTGGCTAGCAGCTTGCTGAAAAACTCGGCATGAATTCTGCGGTCTATACGCGCGACATTCCAAACAGGGGTCTGGGATGCGGGGAATAGAAATCCAGCAGGGTGCGATGTTCAGCTACGTTTCTCTG